>JAFPVA010000302.1 GCA_017413105.1 Butyrivibrio sp.
ACCGCCTAAGCTTGATCCTCCGGCTCCGCTTCCTGATCCGCTACCGCCTGAACCTGATCCTCCGGCTCCGCTTCCTGATCCGCTACCGCCTGAGCCCGATCCTCCGGCTCCGCTTCCTGATCCGCTACCGCCTGAGCCCGATCCTCCGGCTCCGCTTCCACCTGATCCGCTACCGCCTGAGCCCGAACCATCTCCGGTTCCTGTTCCACTTCCATCTGCGCCTGAACCTGAACCATCTCCGGTTCCTGTTCCACTTCCATCTGCGCCTGAACCTGAGCCGTCTCCGGTTCCTGCACCTTTTCCATCAAGACCTGTGCCTCCGGCTCCTGTTCCTGTACCGCTTCCATCAAGGCCAGTACCTCCGGCTCCTGCACCGCTTCCATCCAGACCAGTACCTCCGGCTCCTGTTCCTGTACCGCTTCCATCTAGCCCTGTGCCTCCGGCTCCTGTTCCACTTCCATCAAGGCCGGTACCTCCGGTTCCACTTCCTGATCCACTTCCACCGGATTTACCTGAAAGCCCTGCTTTTTCGTTAGCCTCTGCAACGGCGCCACTTATACTGTTTAAGCTGTCCTTTGAGGCTCCGCTGGCCGCAGCTTTTTTTGCCAGAGCGTTAAGAGCATCTGTTGCACCGATACCTGCAAGAGCATCTGCTATTCCGGAAAGGTCAGCATTTGCATCGTCTGCAAGCTTATCCATAGCTTTACCAAGAAGATTTTCCTCCATTGAGCCCTGGTCACCGCCGGCATCGTCGATATCCTTATCCACTGCCGCAATCTGGGCATCAAGGGCAGCGGCTTTTGCAAGATCATTGTTATCCAGTGCACTGTCTCTCTTGGTTATGAGTTCTTCTTTCTTTTCCTTTAGTTTATCAACCTCGGATTTCATGCTGTCATCAGAAGCCTTTATCTTTTTTGCTTCGTCTTTAAGCCAGGCAATATGAGCTTCTACCGAAGCATTCGACATCGGACTGAAATCATCCTTAGGGATGCCGTTTAAAAGTCCCTCAGTCCAGGTGATCCTCTCATTTACAAAGGCAAGAGCGTTTTCTGACTTCTCTCTCTTTTCCAGAGCCTCGATAATATACTGAAGCGATGATCTTTCCGCCTCCAGATCAGCCTTCTGATCCTCCAGATTGTTCTTCTTTGCCCCCTCAGACATGAGACTGGCATATTCGGAATTTACTCCTGCTGCTGTCTTGGCCTGATATCTGGCGCCTGCCTGAGAGATAAGGCTGTTCTTTATTATTGAAAGCTCTCCATCCTTGTCATTTACCTGATTCTTCTGAATACTGGTGGCATTCTTTAGCATCGTAACCGGACCGCCAACTGTAGCACCGCTTGTCTGTTCAATGACCTGCTTACTGTAGTCGTAGATTACATGCGATATGAGATCTTCGGAATCCACAAGGCCCTTGCCCACATAGGTGGTATAACTGGTAGAACAGTTGGATAATGCTGTTCCAATTGCCTCCAGGAGGCTGGTGTCAGGTTTGAAAGCATCCTCGTTGACATCCACTGTCTCTTTATCTTTATACTTTTTGTCGTTCTTATTGGCTTCCTTCTTTTTCTCGTCTCTTTTTGCCTCTTCCTCCTGAAGAACCGTCCACCAGCCATTCCCCATATTCATAAGACCAAGTCTGGAAAACCAGGTAGTTAACAGTCCCGGAAGAAGGCTGTTTGAATAGTTGAACTTAAGGGAGTCCTCAAGCTTTCTTGTATAGGAAGGCTGTGAAGAAGCGTTCGGCTCACTGCTGGAATCCTTAAAACTTCCGTTTGGAGTGTAGTAACTTCCTGTTGAAAGAGTGTACAGCGTATTAAGGAGGTTTCCGTCTATTTCAGCAAGCCGTGACATGATAAGTGCACGTCTGTTGGCATCTACCTTTTCCATAAGGCTATATACAAGGTCCGCCTCATCATCATTTCCTGCAGCCTTTAGAGCTATATAGCTGTCGTTGAGCCTTCTAAGCTGTTCATCATACTTGTTTGTTTCCGAATCTCTTAGATCCAGTGAAAAGAAGGTGCTAAGAAGCTGGTAGTAATAAACATCGCTTCTAAGGTTTCCGGAATCCTTTGAGCCTCTGTTCTCAAGGAATTGTGCCTGAGAAATATTCTCCGTTGATGAAGAATAGGTGTACTGAGTCCAGATGGGTTCAAGCTCCGGAAGCTTTGTAAGATCATACGGGTCCGGAATATCAAAAGGATTAACTGCCGCTAAAGTCTTGGCATCCTTTGTGATACCATCTGAACCGACATAGTAGGTAACAAAAAGAGGATTGATTGTCTCTATTGTTACGGGCTTGCCCTGGGAAGAAATGCCCTTTACTCCGTTATCAATATCCCCTATTTCAAACCACTGTCCATCTGAGAGCTCAGACTTATAATAAATTTCATTCTGCCCTGACTGGGATGCGCTGTCCTGAGCCTTGGTATAGAGCTGATCATTTAAGGCATCCTTATGAACAATATAGGTTCCAATGAAAAGAACAGAATTCTCAACTGTAGCTTTGGAGCTGTACTCCTGGTAGGTAACCGCCTTTGACTCATCAAAAACGGCTTTAGAAGTAATCCTGTCTCCTATCACTACGGCAAGCAGTGAAGAGACAAGAGCAACTGTAAGCAATATGGATATAGCTTTTTTTACAGCGCCACGATGCTTCATGAATTATCCTCTCGTGTAACTACTCCGGTTGTTTCGATAAGTCTTCCCTTATCAATAAGCTTTTCGCCCTCTCCGTAGAATTCAACCTTAAGTTCAGATAAAGACTGAACTAAAACTGAAATGTACTTAAGAGGCTTATCGATTTCGATCGGCTTATCGCTTCCAATTGGTTTATCGTCCTCAGTCAAAACCTTAAAACTCTTTATCTTCTCGTCCTTCATGGTAAACTTAAGTTCAACCATTCCTGTGGTCTCATTATTAACGACCTCATAGGTTCCGATCTCTGCCACTTCCTGTTTCTTGATCTCAAACCCTGTTGTGATCTTAAGTTCCCCTGATTCAACAGAAGGATCTATCACCACGTCATCGATAAATTTATCGCCATTGTAAAACCTTATCTTGGCTTCATCTATTCCATCCTTTATGACCACCAGATGCCTTAATTTTTTCCCGATAGGTGTTCTGCTGCCTACCTGGATATTGTCAATCCACAGTTCGTAATCGGTAAGCTCGATTTCAAAGTCATCAGGGATATTGATAGACAATTCAAATTCCTGATTCTGTATGATAGAAGCAAGAGTGTAAAAAGCTCCCTTAGCCACTGACTTTTCTACGTAACTCTGACCTACTACTGCAGTCTGAAGATCCGCATCCGTCCCTGATAAAAATGCACTTACTCCACCGCAGGTCAATCTGTCGAAGGAATAAAGGGTTGTTGAATAGAGCTTCATTGTATCCAGCATGCTGTTCTGCAGTTCTTCGTAGCTCTCAAGCTCTGACTGGTATTCATCAAAGGTAAGCATTCCAAGTTTGTTTAGATACTCATCCTTTTTCAGCTGTTGTCCTGCTGCTTCCACATCCTTTATGCACTGCTTGTAGGAATTCTTTATGGATATGTAATTGTTATAGGTATCCGTAACTGTCTGATCCAGCTCTTTTCTCGCTGATTCCTTGTCTTTTACCGCACTGCTATAATCAAGTACATTCGAGTAAAGAGCGTAAGGATCATCCTCTATGTATCTTGTTCCATCCATGTCACCCTTAAACCATAATCTCGGGATCCTGACGAAAACAATTCGCTTTTTGCCGCCCCAGTAACTGTCTATCTTCTGCAAAAATGCGTTGTACATAGACTTGAAGGCTTTCTTATTCACCGCCTGTTTGTTAAGGGCTGCATTTACATAGGAGGAAATAAGGTTGTAATCACCACCGTATTTATTCTTCATAAGAGTTGAATTGGTGGTAAGCTCAGCTCTTGCTGTTGTCTCTGCTATGCAGGCTTCGTAATACGCTTCATCCCTGTCTTCTGTATACTGTATGAGGGCAGCCAGCTGATCTCTTTTTATATCAGCTTCCACAAAAGGCTTTTCAAACTTATAACCGGAAGTTACATCCATTCCGATCATTCCGGACAGCTTCTGAAGATTATTTGAAAGAGTTGATTTGTCTGTAGACAGCTTTGTCGTGAGGGATTCCACCCTCTTTTGAAGTTTATCTATATCTGACTGATTTGCCTGTCCAAGTTTAAGTCTTGCCTGATTCTTTTTTAGTCCGTCTTTAGCAGATTCCAGTCTCTTTTCCGTAAAAGCTATACCCTCCTGCAGGACCACAATCTCAACGTAAAGATTGTTGAGCTTTTCAGAAACCGCATATTTCTTGTCCTGAAGGTTATGTTCTGCAACCTTTATGTCATACTGGAGTGCCACCGGCTTAAACTCGAACTCTGAAGCCTGGGCAAAATTAGGTGAAGTAGGGAACTTAAAGCTTAAAAGCGGTGACCATCTGAACTGTCGCATGTTCTGCTGTTTTACCTTAAGGGCCTTTACCGCACTGTTATACTTAGCCTTTTTTGCCTCGATGGCATCCTCTGCGCTCTCCACAGCATCAGAATTGACGATTGCAAGCTTTCTGGCAGCTTTAAGCGTAAGGGTCTTGCCTCCGGCCTCTACCTGAGTCTTTGGAAGAGTGGAAAAAGAGCATGCAAGTAAAATACAGGCCATCACAGCCGCAATATGAACTTTTTTCCTCTTACATCGCATCCTCATCGGCATTCATCAAATAGTAAAAATCGAAATACTCCGATTTTTCCTTGCAAACAAAGGAATAGGTTACTTCACCTCTCTTGAAGGTGTATATATAAACGCTGTAGGCTCTGTCGAAGTTCTCCACTTCCGCAACATCGGAAAATGCCATGGTGACATCCATCTGCACAGGACCCTGAAAAACAGTTTTTCTCTTGGAAAGTTCGTTTATTGCCACTGCCTCCGGAAGAACGATGGCTGAATTGCCCTCATAAATAGGATCTCCCAAAGCTTCTTTTAAGGCAGTGATGGTATCAACAGATTCATTTCCATAAGCGAAATAGTTCTGCAGTACATAAACGCTATCTACCTTTGCGCCATCATCAAGGGCATCCTCATCGCTGACTCCCCTGTATATAGCCCCGATATCCTCCATGAGAACAACATTCTCATCTGAAGTAAGATAGAGCTTACTGTGACCCTTATAGCATTCATTTACTTCCTGGGCACTTTTCCCCAAAAGCTCGCTGTATACGATATTGTCAGCAGAAAAAGTACCTATATAGATCTCGTTTTCGCCTACGTCATACAGGACTCCTTGACCATTCTTCTTTCCTTCCAGGAACTCTCCCATATACTCTTTTGTTCCGTTCTCTCTGTAGAGGGTACCGTTTCCTTCATAGAGGTTGTCGTGGAAGTTTCCTGAATAATGAAGACTTCCGTTGGCATAACTCTCTTTTCCCATACCCTCGTATTTGTTTTGTACAAAAAGACCTGTATAAACCACGTTTCCAGCCGGGTTATAAAGAATTCCTTCCCCGTTGGCATAGCCACCCTGGACATATCCGTCATAGGCAAGATATCCTGATTTACCGTTTATACGAACCCGTCCTTTGGCTGTGCGGAGCCTTATTGAGTTGTACTTGTAGGTCTTGATTCCGTTTTCTGAAAACTTTTTAAACATGGATGACTCTGTGGAAATATACCAGAGGCTCAATACTCCCAGTATGATAACTGCGGCGTACAAAAGCCTTTTCGACAGCATGAATCTGCCGATGGTATAGTAGTCGTCCCTGTTTCTGGGCTTAATACCAAGAAGGTTTGTAAAGAAATCCCTTATCTTAATGACAATCTTTGTCTTGATAAAGCCCCAACTGGTGTAGAGCCTTAACTTTGTAATAAAGCCTGTCATCTTGGACTTTACGGTCTGTATTAAGATGCTGAGAAGTTCGTTTCCGCCCATCTACTAAAGTCCTCTAATCATACGTGAAGATTCATGTAATCCTCATCATTTGCAAATTCGTTAAGGTAACGGTCACTTTCAAATACATACCACTTGACCAGCTTGTCATCCGGAGCATCCTTCAGGATCTCAGAAAAACTGGTCCTGGAAAGATAAAAGTCTTTCTCATAGTACTGATTGAGCGCATCCCTGAATTTCTTCATGGTAGCTATCTTCTGTTTCCTGATAGCTACAGGGCAGGCATCAAGGATTTCGTAGAGCTTTATCTTCTGTCCGTTTTTCTTTTGCCCCATATAGCCAATGAAACGGGTTGGTCCTGTTATCTTTTCCCTTGTCATTATTTCTTCTGTAATGACAAGACCAAGATTGAGGCTGGTAATCAGCTGTGAAATCTGCTCTGCCAGAACCTTATTATCGGAGTAGAGATATGTGGAAGCTTCATCGTCTGTTCCGATGATTCCAAACTGGCACTCATCATGATAAAGAACAGTAGAAAAGTTGATTGCATCTCTGCTCTTCTGATTGTTGTTGAACATCTGGGTAAAGAAATCCACCGTTCCTATCTCATTGTCGAGGAACATAAGCTGGATCCTGGTCATATCCGGAGCTTTGCCCACCAGAATGATACCGTGTTCTTTGTGGTACAGTCCTATATCTGCAATAACACTGTTCAGTTTTGCAATATCTCCTGTGTTATTGGAGTTGATACCAAGCATTGCTATTGTTCCGCTTGTCTCAACATTCTCTCCGTTTTTAACTTCGACTATAGAATTCCTGGAAAGAACCTTTTCAATATTCTTGGGTGCAAATCTGTAGTAGGCTTCCAGAATACGAAGTTTGCTGTACTGCAGCTCTTCTACCCTCTTATTTAGCTCGATGATAGAATCCCACATTTCCTTGAGGTCTCTACTTATAACAGTAGGTCTGTTGTTTATTTTTCTGCCAAGAGCTGTGTCTGAAAGAGCCCTTTCCAGCTGCATGAAATCTCTTGTCTGAAGGTACCAGACCAGCATTACAATGGCACTTCCGACTGCAAAAAACAGAATGAACAATACCAGCAGTCCTCTGTTATCTACCCACACATTCGCATCAAGAGTGGTATCATTTATAAGACCAATCATCGAATAGTTGGTAGCTCCGATTCCTTCTGCCACAGCCACCACTCTGTAGGTCTGTCCCTCAAGGACAATGTCCTGAGTTGCAAATCTGTAACCGCGATAGATAAGGTAATCCAGGTTCTTGCACTCATCACCGTAAATACTGGTGAGCTTTTCAAGATTTCTTCCGCTGGCGCTGGCTACAACAACGCCATCCGCAAGGCGTTCATACATAACGTCGTAAAAGATGTCACTGTTTCCGTCTCTTCTTATGAAATCCACCATACGTCTTTTAATGTTCTGATAGATCTCTGTATCGTAAAAATCCGGCTCTCCAAAGGTGCTCACATTTCTTATGTCAGTTTCATCAGAAAGAGCCAGCATAGATATAACCGCAAATCTTGAATGCTCTGTCTTTCTTGCCTGCAGCCACTGACTCATGACTGCGGCTATTCCGATTGCTGTGATAAGTGCCAGAACAACTTCCACAACCACAACCAGATAAAACATTCTGTTTCTGCCACTAAGAAGCCTTATCAGGATTGACAGAACCACCAGCCAGATAAGAAGACTTGCAATGTACCAGATCACATATCTTGAATAAAGCGAGAAGAACTGTCCGATGGTAAGCCTCATGTTCTCTACTGCTTTTTCAACATTTTCGTCGACAGCAAAAACTCCGTCCGGAGCATCCTTGTCAGTTCTTATCTGAAGCTGACCGTAGTCATATTCAGCTTCAACATAGAACCGTCCCTCTTCGCATTTTTTACTGCGTACACTGTCTACCCTTACTTCTTCTCCGCTTAACTTATCAATTTCTTTTAATGCTGTAGGACTTATGCAGTAAACCCTCACATAAGAACCGTCCTTTTTCAGCATCGTGAGAAATAGTCCGGTGGATTCTGCAGAAAAACCTGAAAGAACCTCCTCATCGTTTATTACAAATTTCTCGGTCTCAAGCTTTACATTGAACTTTCTGTCCATGGAAACAATCTTGTAGGCCTTGCTGGAGGTAATTCCATCCTCAGTTTCTTTTTCAATAAAAGATGTGATGACAACATAAATATTTTCGCCATTGGTAGAAATGCCTGATATAGCAGAGTTTCCATAGGGTGCTGTGGAGAATATCCTGCTGACATTTCCCTTATAGGTAAGGTCAAATAAAAGTCCCTTGCCTTTCATATTCTGGGAAAAATAAATGTGCCCATCACTCTCCCTGCAGTTTGAAAAAGCGGTATAGACAATAGTGACGTTCTGCTTTTCCACAATAGAAGCAAAGATAAAAACCGAAATGGTAACACTTAGAATATATATAATTATGATGAATCTTTTTCTAAGGCTCATGTTTTCCTTCCATTTAGCTACTGGAGCAGGCTTTCGTTTCCGATTTTCTTAAAGGTGTTAAAGAACAGTCTTAGCCAGGAGTTGCCTCCTAAAAATACCTGCGAAATGATCATACTAAGCGCGACTATCGCAAGAATAATGCTTATCCAGAATAAAACTCCGATGATCACATCCTGATGTCTCTTTATCCATAGCTTGATGATAACAAAGGGCGTTAGCTTTTTCTTGGTTACTGCTGCAATGGTGATATCTCTGTAAAGGTCAGTGAATCTGTCGTAGCTGCCATTGGAAACTTTTTTATCCAAAAGGTAGTAACTGGTGGCCTTCTGCCCCGACTTCGGCTTTAAAAGTTCCAGTATGATAGCCGCACATTCACCGGTGCAATCACTCTCATTTTTGGTATCATCCAGCCTTGAAAGATCCATTTCATAGCTAAGGAATACCGACCTGTCGCTGGCAAGATTCAGCTGAGAGCTGGTAAGCAGCAGATATAAAATTGGATAGGGAAGATCTGATGTAATGCAGGCAAGGACGGTACTTATACAGACATCCTCGCACTGGGCAAGCGTTAGAGACTCCCCTTCATAAAATTGCAGTAGCGGTCTTTCTCTGTGATACGGAAAAACCAGTGCATGTCCATCACCCACTGAAAAGTCATCGATAAGGACTCCCTCCCCTTTTCTGTCGGAGAGTTTAAAGAGAGCAAGTATCTTTCGAACTACTTCGTGCTGATGAATAATTATCACTGTATAGAGAGTTCCTCCGGATGAAGCCAAATCCCTGCAGATGTAGCAGTCATTGACTTCTCCGAGGCTTTTCGTCGTCACCGTAAGAAGCCGCATTCTCCCGGAATCATAGATCATTCTTTGTCCCTCTTTAGAGCTTTATATCCGGTATCTTTACAATGGGTTCCTTTTCCTGCTCAGCTATGCTGCCGGGATCGGACTCTGTAGCTGTAGTCTTGACGATTGCGTAGGCATAGGTGCATACCATCGGCATATCTGAGCAATATATTCTAACCTCGTATACTCCTTCCTTGGCAGGAGCTGTATAAACACCGTCAACGGATACTTCTCCGCTTCCGGGAGCTGTAAGCTCATAAGTGATCGAACATGGATCCATATTGTTGAACTGAACACCGAAGTAGTAGTTCTCTCTTGGACGCATTACTACTGTAGGAGTCTTTGCTGTGATCGACTTGCCGTAATAGTCCTCAGCCTCAAGTTCCTCTCCGCTCGGGAACTTGATAGCAACCCATCTGTAGGTAAGGACAAGGAAATCTACATCATGAAGGAGCTTGGCTGCAACAACAAAGCTTCCTTTATCGTTCAGAACCCTCACTGCTGTCTCTGCATCCACAAGCTGCTGAGACTGTCTGCTAAAGAGATCCGGATTTCCGTAAACAGTACTCTTTGCACTTGCTCCCAGTGCCTGATCCTGTGAGAGATATTCATATCCTATAGATACATAAACATTTCCGCTTCCAAGACCGTGGGTTATCTCTCCTGAATATCTGATATCCCCGGCCTTTGCCTCCCTTCCGAGGGGTATCTCCAGTACACCTGTGGCAACATTTTTAAGCTCGCTACTGGCAGGAGCAGGAAGAGGTATCGTGCTTGAAGAAGGCTCAGCTTTCTTTTCTTTGCCTGCGCCAAAAATGTCAACTTCCTTGTCAAAGAACTCCATGTATTCGTTTCTTGTAGCATTCTGAGAAGGAAGATCTATATACTGATTAACCTTGGGTTCACGAATGTTTTCTATTACGTAAGCGCTGTCTGTGCGCATAAGGTCTATCTCTGCCAGCATGATGGCATCACTTCCCATTGTCTGGCGCATCTCAAGACTGAGCCTTCCAAGCTCTCTTCCGATAAGAGCCTGAGGCGCTTCCTCTGTAAGCCTTACCTTCATGGCAAAGCTGTTTTCAACACTTATAGCCTTATCATTTTCAAAGGCCTGGGCACTTCCGCTTCTTAAGATGATGTTGCTCTCAATACCGCCGTTGTCATGGCAATGCATCCAGACATCCTTGGTAAATATGCCGTTTTTCCTAAGGTCAACATCATCAATCTCAATATCAATCTGCTCTGTTCCTTCAGGAGAACTAAAAGAAGGTATATCAAGAACTCCCTTGTAAGACAGCTTTACATCCTCATCAGAGAGCTTTGTAACCTTTATCATAGCCTTTACATTACGGCCTTTACATACAGTTGTTGGGAAAATCAGAGTGCCTTCGAAATTTGCACTCTTAAAGAGAAACTCGCTCTGGAGGAATTCTCCTTCCATGCTAAAGCCTTCATTATAATCATCTTTATCGATAAGGAACATCTCAAAGCCTTCGCTAATGCGATTGAACTCGTATTCCTGATCAGATTCCTTATGGCTCACAGCATAAACCGAGTGGATATCCTTCTCCTTATATCTTACACAAAGGACAGCGGAATCAGTTTGCAGCTGATCAAAGCCTTCTATGGCAGAAAGCTTCTTTACCGTTGAAGAATCAATTATGATCTCCCGCCCGGTTCCATCTATGACAACACCACTCTCCACAAGAATGGAGAGGTCATCCAGATTGACCACAGTGCAGCCGCAGACAATACCTGCGCCATACATTAGACTGCTCAAGAAGCGCAGCTTATTGATGTGGTAACTCTGCTCTGCCTGGAAATCTGCTGTTGTTAGCATTTTCCCCGGATAGTAACGGTTTCTCTCAAAAGGATAAAGCTGACTGTTAGCCATGGAGATGCCTCCTATAAAATATGTGTGCTATTGTATGTATTCTTATATACAGAAACACGCATTTACTGCGGGTTTCGTGTGCACATGATTTAATCTTGAATTATGATACAAGGTTGTATTTTTATACGAATATCTTCGCAATTGTGTTAATAGAGCAATCTACATAATATTATAAGCCAAAACATGAAACTTTAGTACAAAACCGTTCATATATGTTCGCATATTTAATAAAATTTTAATAAAACTTTTTGCTTGCAATTAGTTCTTTTTTCTGATATGCACTCGTATATTAAATAACCTTTTTACGAAATTATGTTTTATACTATTGTTATAGAATGATGGAGGTGCTGACATGATAAAGACAATAAACATCGAAAATATTGAACATGTTTATGATATTCTTTCGGAACAGGAATACAGGCAGGATCTGAAACGAAACAGAAATCTCTACGTATATCGTGGCGAGCCTGACGCCTCCTTCATACTCACAACAAGTCTTTCCAGAAATTGCAAAGATAAACAGAAAATTCTTGAACCCTGCATGTTAAGAAATTTCACCAAATATGCAGTAATCGAGGAGCCCACAATTGAAAACTCTGTCTGGAAACAGATGATCTTCGGTCAGCACCATGGACTTCCCACAAGGCTTTTGGACTGGTCCTTCTCACCTCTTATTGCTCTTAATTTTTCCGTTACAGAAAGTGACCTGGAAGAGATGGATAAAAGAGACAGCGTGGTGTGGCGAACAGATATACACGAGCTTCACGACCTGCTTCCTGAAAAGTACAAGAAAATAGCAAAAAAATACAGCACCACTGTTTTTTCCGTGGATATGCTCTCTGAAGCCTGTGACAGCCTTGATATGTATGATAAGGATATGGGCGACACCGCCATGCTTATGATAGAGCCACCTTCAGTGGATGTAAGAATCGTGAACCAGTACTCATTTTTCTCGGTAATTCCCAGTGATATGAAGGACATTCAGGGGTTCCTTGATGCTCATACCGAGAATACAGTACGCTATGTGATAAAAAAAGAAGTCCGCTGGCAGCTCCGGGACATGCTCGACCATCAAAATGTCTCTGAACGAATCGTGTACCCCGGTCTTGACGGACTTTCCAAATGGCTTGGTCGCCACTATTATGTAAGATCATAGACAACAGAAAAAAGGCCACTGCAAGCTGAGGTTCTTGCAAATGGTCCTTTTCTTTATATTGCGGCTCATACTTCCTCGCAGAAGTAGACTTTTTCCTTCCGAAGCCATTCCAATGCTTCTTTTTCATTGTGAAAACATATACCGGCGGCCTTGCTAAAGGCCTTCAGATCTGTTACTTTGGCCATTATCACAGGCTTGTCAGGAATCATCTCTCCCTCATCCTGCTGTCGAAACTTCTCTTCCATCTCCATTCTTCTGATATAATCTGCATCTCTGACGCAGTACACATCATATTTCTTTTTGATGTCCTCGTAATCCGTTTCTCTGTCCGCAGCAAAGTCACATATCTTTTCAAAGCCCATCCAGGAATAGATAGACTCATCCACCGGTAAAAGAAATACGAAAGGAATATGTTCATCCTTAAGACTCTTAAAAGCTTTTTTAAACAGCTTGGTCATCTGACCGGTGTGGCGCTTATCCTCTGCTGTTGCTACTGCCACAACATAATAGCTTCTGACAACAGTACCGCACATATTGACATAGTACGGATTTAAATGAAGCATTGAAATAACTTCTCCATCTTCTATACTGACAATGATCCTGTTATCTGAACATTTTTCTTTATAGTAATAATCTATGAATTCCTTTGGATCATCAAAAGTCTCTTCATAAAGTTTTCTTGTAAGATTTTTTTCAATTAACTCTGTAATCATGCTACTTTCTCATATACTCTGTATTTTCTGGCAAAGCCTACTGGGTTGTAGCTCTCCTTTGCCTGTCTGAGCCCTTCAATTCCCATGTCATCTTCTCTGTTTACCAGTTTTGCATCCTCATAGGAATTTAAAAGAAACTGCTGGTTAATTACCTGGTATATTCCCGGGATATCGGAATTGCCCTTCTCAATACTTATGACCGCCATCTGTTCCCTCTTATTGTAGGAACCTATGGTGAAGGCCTCAAGCTTCTCATCGATGAAAATACCACCTATCCTGTAGGTTACTTTGTCACAATTTCTGAGGAGTTCTATGAGTCCCTCCTTTTCGGTAATGAGTGTTTCTTTGCTCTCAACTCCTTCGGCAAGCCTGTTTTCAATCCACTGATTCATGAACTCTTCGAGGAAATATTCATCCACACAGCACAGGGTCTTATACTGCCATCTTCCCTCGTATTCCTTCATGAATTTATTTATAAGATTTCTCTTTTTCTGGAATTTTTTACCCGGAAGAGTTCTGAGCTGCTCTGCATCATAGAGGTAGTCCTTAAGGTCATCTTCATCCTCAATGCAAAACTCCGGATTATCAAATAAGCCAAGAGTGGTCATGGCATCTTCATCTGCTAAATCTATTCTGAGGGGACTGTGAAGTACATTATTAAAATAATCCCTGAGCATGCCAAAATACTTGGGGAGTTCCTCGCTGCTACAATAAGGCATCGCTGCAAAGTAACCCTTATCATCCTTCATCAGGATTATGGCGGCTTTATCCTCCACATAAACCTGTGTATTGTATAGGTCCTTCCAAATAAAAGTATCTAAAACCGTACTGTCGCAGGTCTTATTACTTCTAAGTGCATAAATCCCCGCAAGCTTAGCAGCCTCTTCAAATAACGGTTTATGAAATACAAGTCTCTTTTCCATATTGTCACTCCAAAAGCAAAGACGCTTTGTATGTATTCTATTTAATTGCACGCAATCAATATAGCTCATTTACTGTTTTTTGTCAATCCCGTGTGCCAAAAAGAAAAGGCGCGTTACTGGAGTGAGCTGCATGCGAGTGAACAGTAACAAAGGCGCAGGTGATTGCCACCTACGCCTTTTATGCACATTGCTCGAATGAAACAGTTATTCGTGTTCCTATCTCCTGCCTTGAAAGAACTTCAACGGTTCCTTTGTGTGCGTCTATTATCCATTTCGCAATGGAAAGCCCCAGTCCCGAACCGCCTGTGGATGAATTTCTTGCCTTGTCGGATCTGTAGAAACGTTCAAAGATATGACTGAGTTCATCTCCTGCAATACCAATACCTTCATCCTGAACAGAATATACAACGTTGTTTCCCGTATTTTTTACTGAAAGCTTTATTGTATTGCCCTTGTCGGAGTATTTTGCGGCATTCTGAACAAATATCCTTATGGACTGTTTTATCATGGCTGTGTCACCACTTATAAAGCAATCCTCACTATCTTCAAAAAGATATTTGTGATCAGGATCTATCATTATTGACTCTTCCCATACTTCTCTCATTACTTCCGTCAGATTGGTCCTCTCCAAAGACAATTTCTGACGTCCGTTATCTCCTCTTGCCAAAAAGAGAAGCTGGTCAATTAGGTCTTTCATATTCTCGGATTCATGCTTGATAGCTTTGATTGATTCATCAAGGACAGACGGGTCATCTTTTCCCCAGCGATCCAGCATATTGGCATAGCCCTGAATAACAGCTATCGGGGTCCTCAGCTCGTGAGATGCATCATCCACAAACCTTGCCTGCTGCATTCTTGCTTCCTGCATCCTGTATAAAAGATTGTTAAGCGCCGCTTCAATACTGGCAAGATCCTCATCGCCGGTAGCTATCCTCGCTCCGTTTTTGTCAGCAGGCACCTTTAAAATTGCCTCTTCAAGTTCTTCAAACTTAGTGGTATCAAGGGGCACTTCACTTATAGCTTCAGCCTTTAATGCCAGTTCATTTAAAGGTCTCAATTTTCTTCTGATCCTGGCTGTATGGGTAAAAGAAAATAAGAGATTAAGAAGCTGATAGGTAACGGTCACTGTCAGTATTATCCTTAGAAAAAATATTAAATCCCCCATAGGGAAAATATACTGGGAACTGTCAGTGAAGTAGTTAAGAACAGCATTTTTGTAGCTTTCGCCGGTTATGGAAAAGCTCTTTATTATTTCGCTTTCCGGGATTGTCAGATAACTGTTGTAACCAAAAAGTCCCAAAGAAGCCAAAATGATCAGCAGATCCAAAGTAAAAAAAGCTTTCAGTTTATTAAACCAGAAAGCTGTATTAATGCCTCTTGCAATTGATGATGTACGCTTGGTTACATTATTCATAGCTGGCCTTCTTTTATGACATATCCAACGCCTCTGACTGTCTGGATAAGCTTAATGCCATATTTGTCATCTATCTTAGTGCGCAGATGCCTGATATATACATCTACAACATTTGTTTCTCCATCATAATCATAGCCCCAGATTTCGCCTATAAGCCGTTCTCTATCAAGGACTATATTACGATTTTCCATAAGTATCCTTAGAAGTTCAAACTCGTAGTTGGTGAGTTCAACAGGATTACCGTCTGCACTGACCTCATGTCTGTCCAGATCTATCATTACGTTATTAATTGATAGCTGCCTTGTGGCAGCCACTGCGCCGCCCTTTCTTTTCAGAGCTACTCTTATACGTGCAAGCAGTTCTTCAATTGCAAAGGGTTTAGTGATATAGTCATCTGCACCGGCATCAAGGCCTGATACCTTATCCATGACTGCATCTCTTGCAGTTACAAGGATCACAGGAGTATCCTTTTTTGCTCTTACTCTCCTTAATACCTCAAAGCCATTGATGCCCGGCAGCATAACATCTAAAAGAATCAGATCATAATCGTTAGATATAGCCTTATCAAGGCCGCTCCTCCCGTCCTCCGCCTTATCCACAGTATTTCCTTCATGAATCAGTTCAAGTTCGACAAAGCGTGCCAATTGTGCTTCATCTTCTACGATTAATATTTTACTCATCAGTTTTGCTCTTCATCCTTTTTAAATTCATTTTTGATGTTCTCAGCAGTCTGTGATGCCTTATCGCAAACATCGTTTACATCTAAGATCACCTTGTCCACACCTGTAAAGTTATAGGTTATTCCAAAGAACAGTCCGATAACGATAAGTGGAAGTGTAATCCAGAAGAATCCAAGTAAAAGAAGTACAAGTACAAGAAGCGGAACACTTGCAATTCTGCGATCTTCCCTGTTTATGCAGAAGTCTATTTCAAGGCTCTTGCGGAATATAAACTTAAAGAAATCTGCAATCTTCTTGAAGCCTTCTTTGAAATTATTCTTCTTGCACTTCTCTTCATACTCGCTCTGAGCCAGTTCAAACTTCTTGACATTTTCCATATCCTGGCTTGCTCCTGCTGTGTAGGTGCCTTCCTTCGGCTCAGTTACCTTGCCCTGACGCTCAAGCTCGATTATTGCATCAAGCATATCGTAATTGTTCTCTTCCAGAACCTTTTTTGCATCCTCATAGGATACGCCTGTCTTTTCTCTGAGCTTTTCAACCTTTTCAAAATTTTCCATAACTATTACCTTCCTTTCAGATATTCAAATGTTTTTTTGTTATTTGATATCTGAAATGATACACACCCCAGATTAATATAAGATTTTTGGAAGATTAAAATCAGATTAAAATATCATTATTTTCTTTTAATTTGAGACAAGGCTTCCCATTACAAATACAAAAGGTGAATTCCAATATATAGTGATCTCATTTAATGAATAGCAGTCCACATGGTCAAGATAGCACTTCATTGCAGGAAGATTCTTTGGCAGTGTCTGAGCCCTCTCGTCTTGAAGACCGATGTTGGGGCCGCCGGATACAAGTCCCGGCCAGGGCTCTTCAATATCATCTACAGCTGTCGGACGAAGATGCGGATTCTTAAAGGCCTTCTCTCCGTTGCCGGTAACGTAGCTGACATCCATGCTGTTGCAGCCAAGAAGATAATCGATTCCTGATGTTATAGTGTCCTTAAACTCTTTTTCCTCAGAAATGACATTAGCCACGGTAAGAACCATCAGGTACTTGAGAAGTTCCATATTGCTGCCCCAGATGAAATCCGTTTTCTCCATGCACAGGTTAAAGCCGTTCTTTTTGGCATTTGCGCAGAGTCTTTTTGCCTCAGCGATGAAGCGGGCCTTAGCATCATCTGCAAGGTCATTTTTTTCGTTCTTAAGGATAAGCGAAAAGCTGCCTAGTCCTGCTACTTCAGCCCATCCAAGGCAAGTAAACACATCTCCCTGGTATCCCTTTTTCTTTGCCTGCTTATCAAAAGAAATAAGTCTTTCCGAAAGCTCTTTTGCATCCCGGAAGTATTTGTCTTCTCCGGTAGCCTCATACAAAGAACATGCTGCCCAGTATCTGTTGGAGATATCCTCTGCTTCTCCGTATTCGCCGGTGTTAGAGCCTTCTGCATTCTTAAAAAGCAATGGCTCAGGATTATCCAAAAGCCACTTATAGGCTTTAAGTGATCTCTCCATGAGTTTGTCTGCATAAGCCTTGTCATAGTCTCTGTAGATTGTAGAAGCAAGGGCAAAAACAGCAGCTATATCCCCGGTCGCCAAGGAAGAAACATTAAACAGAAACAGCTCGCTTGTATCTTCCTCGGGCATTACAAAACCGGCATGATTAAAGGTTGTAACCTTATGCCATACAGAGCCGTTTTCCCTCTGCATCTTCATGAGAAAGTCCAGCTCTACCTTCACTTCTGCCAGAATATCCGGCAGGTTCCCCTTATCACACTTTTCCTTTGGAATATCAAATTCTATATCAAGAAGGTTCTTAAAAAATCTTACTCCATATAAAAGATGTGCCACTGCCACAGCTCCTGCGGTGGAGTATCTGCCGTAGTCTCCGGCATCGTGCCAACCCCCGGACACATCAACGGGCTCTGTATCCTCTCCGTAAACGGTAGCTTTGCTCAGATGACAGGGCTTGTGATAGTAGACACCTGCATATTTCTTATCAAGAGCATCTCCGCATCTCAGATAATAAAAACACTTGCAGATATCCTTCTTAAGCTTGTCAAAAACATTGCTTCCAATTGTAAAGGAAGGTCCTGTCACATCTCCGGCAACAAGCCTGAAAGTGCCGTCCTTAGAAAGTTCTGAGAAATCAGCCACATAGGTATCTTCCCCGGATATCTCATCTGTTCCAAAATGCTGTGTTTTCCCACAAAAAACAGCAGTCCCATTTTCATCCACCACTTTAAAATCCGGTGCATCAAAATCAAGAACTGCTCTCTTTGCGCTGTCGCTCAAAAAACCTACCTGGTTCATGAATACCTTGCTCATTCTCATTCCCTCCGCCTGAATTTGCCATAACCTGACTAGAAACCTATATCATATATCATATATCATAACCTTAACCGGCATAATAATCCAAGCAGAAATTAGACGGGGTGGAACGAGGGGACGGTTCTTGCGTTCCATGGAACGGGGGGACGGTTCCTTCGTTCCATGGAACGGGGGGACGGTTCCTTCGTTCCATAAAACAATGGTAAGCCCCCTTACTCAAGGGTTTCCATTACTTTTGCAAACTCCTGAAGGTAACACGCTTCCTCTTTTGCTACAATTTTCTTATTTTCAGCAATCATTTCTTTGGGCAGAATCTCAGATGAAATAAATGTAAGATTATCGGCTGCCTTCTGGCTCTTTAGTACTATCTGCTTATAAAGCGGTCCTACGCACAAAAGCTTCATGGCATCTTCATCGGGCAAAAATCCGCTGGTGATAATACCAAGGGTATTATAAATAGTGTCGTTTGCTATAGAACCGATTATTATGTCCGCCTCAGCGAGTTTATCCGGCAACGACCTTCTGTTTGAAAAAATGTATCTAAACCACTCCGGATTTCTTTCAAAAACCTTGATATCAAGGCCTGTTTCATCCAATTCATAGGTATTAACGATAATATCTGCACCAGTCTTTTCTCTTACCCATCTGCTTGCAAACTCATAATTGTCAGAAAGATAAAATCCCTGGCCAAAGTCTGCATTTATGCGCCCTCTGTGTATATCCGGATTCGGAATCCTGTCATATCCTGCATGAAAAACTTTCATCATAAAATCACCACATGAAACAGTTTTTTAGGTTTTGAATGATTATAACACGCTTTTGCTTTATTGCAATTGTATTGCGTGCAACTTTTATAAAATTATTATATTTATACTTTTTGACACCCACCGTAGAATATGCAAAAATATAAGAAAATCTACGTCTGGAGGGATAAAAATGGTCATCGGAAGAATATTATTCTGGGGATTTCTGTTAATAATGATTGTTATGCCGGGATTTTTAAGACTATTTATTGATGTAAAAAAACCTTCATCGAAGATAAATACTCCGAAGCCAGCATCCTTGCCAAAGGGCTATAAGAAGTCCCGTGGTTTTGATACCTACAGCAAAAAGACCCACGACACCAAGCCCGGAGCCATGCCTCATAAACATGAGACGAACCATTACACCTCTATGTGCGATGCTTCAAAACTTCCCAAGGGTTACATTTTGCTTAACGGAGAGCCCGTAAGAGTGGCCGATTTAGAAGATAAATGAAAGACTTCGGGTGGAACGAGGGGACGGTTCTTGCGTTCCATGGAACGAGAGAACCGTCCTCTCGTTTCACCGTCCCCTCGTTTCATGGGATAAAAACTGTCATTTATAACGATATCATCCTCAAAAAAATGTCACCACTCATAAATCGGAAGGGTTCTTTTCATTTTCCGAATAGACCACTGTGGAGAGATTCACATAAAAAAACAATCCGAAATCTAAGCGCCCGATTCCAGATTGTTTGATTCTATTTCATATTCATTTTTTCTTTCCTGTCTTACAAATATCCTTAAGACAGCACCTCTCACAGTCAGGTCTTCTTGCTACACACACAGCCCTTCCGTGGGTTACAAATCTGTGACACAGGGCATTTCCCTCTTCTGGGGGAATGATCTTCCACAGTTCTTTTTCCACCTTGCCGGGTTCCTTGATGTCGTCCACAAGACCTATAAGGTTGCACAACCTAATGCAATGAGTATCCGTCACGATTGCAGGCTTTCCGTAAACGTCCCCCAGAACCAGATTTGCGCTCTTCCTGCCGACCCCGGGAAGCTTCAAAAGTTCATCCATAGTATCCGGAACCACACCGCCATACTCATCCCGCAGCATCTTCATGCAGGCAGATATATCTCTTGCCTTGGAATTTCCAAGGCCGCAGGGACGAACGATTTCTTCTATTTCTGACACCTCAGCATTCGCCAGCGCCTCCACAGTGGGAAACTTCTCATATAAAAGAGGTGTGATCATATCGACTCTCTTGTCTGTGCACTGGGCTGCAAGGCGAACGCTCACAAGAAGCTGCCATGCCTTATCATAAGCCAGCGTACATATCGCATCCGGATATTCTTTTCTTAATCTTTCAATCACTTCAAGCGCAAGTTTTTTCTTCGTCATAAGCACCTTACTTTCTGAAACAAGCCCACTTACTACTTTCCATGTTACTACAAAATAACTAACTACATCCATCTTGCCCATTCCATAGGCCCGCTAACTCCATCCCCAGCTCCATTACCTGGAACGAAAGAACCGTCCCCTCGTTCCATGGAACGAAAGAACCGTCCCCTCGTTCCACCGTCCCCCGTTCCACTTATTCCTTCAGCATATACTGCAAATACTGCCGTGTATCGGTAACGGATTCAAGTGCCTCCTGCAGTTCTTCATCCTTAGCTTGTCTGATTTCCTCTTTCTTTTGCCTGATGTACTCCGTCTCATAGTTAAGTCTTTTTGACAAGAACAGGATTCCGGCAAGCTTAAGAGCATCTTTACTCTCATAGGCTAGCTTTACTCTCTCCTCCATCTTCTGATGCACCAGTTCCTTTGGATACTCCTTCAAAAGCTCAGCAGCCCCCAGGAAATAAGCTTCATCCACATCCCCAAGGCAGTCAAATAAAAAGTCGATTCCCTCTAGTCTCCGGGAATCCCCCATCATTCCTAGGAGTTCTACGCCGTTACATACACTGAATTCATTCTTGTATTTCTCAAAAACAAGGAAATCCGAAAGCTTTACTTCCTTCTTCCTGACTGCCTTGGCAGCTCTTTTTATCTCAGCTTCAGTAAGGACTCTTTCAAAAAAGACCTCTCCTGCTCCGCCGCCCTCAGCCAATGGCTCAAATTTTTCTAATCCGAGCCTTGAGCGGTTTGGGTTGCGCTTCAAGGTCTCTTTCTCCCATTTATACCTGACTCTTGCCCAGTCCGCCTTGGATAAACTCTTCTGTTTTCCCAAAGCATCCTCTAAGGTATACTCACCAAAATTCGGCATGGTAGTATAATACTGGCCTCTCGCTTCAAAGAATTCCCGAAGTTCTTTCCTTGCCCAAGGAAACTTTGCTCTCCTCGGTAACTTAATTGTTGCTCCGTCTATAGTGTACAACACATTGTTTTTCTCATTATATCCGCAAAGAAGGTCCAAAGGAATGTAGCCTCCAAGGATGCAAACCCACTTATCATCTTCGCTTACCATTATGTCAGGAGACGTACTTCCATCTTCTCCTACATATTTCTCAAAATGAACGTCGCCGATAAACTCCTCTATCTGGTCATATCCAAAGAGTTTTCCAAAATGAGGCACCTGTTCAAAGGGTTCAGCATTATCCTTTTCATCTTTGCTGAGCTCTTTGCTCTTTTTCCTGCCAATTCCCCAGTACTCATAGACTGTAATGCCTTCCTCAATTGGCCCCAGTAAAAATGTAAAAAGACACATACCACCAAATGGGAAAATAAACGCCGATATCTCAGTGAGCAGTGTTGAGCCTGTAACCTCATTTATCCATGCTACAACAAATATTCCGGGAATAAGTCCCATAAGTTGAAATATGAATTCAAAAAAGGTGAATAAACAGCCGTGTTGTTTCTTTTCTCTTTTATTATTACTCTTACTCATAAAAAAATCTCCAAAATGCCATGTAATTTTACCACATTTTGGAGATTTTACTATATTTATTTCTTTTTAATTCCAATCACAAGCCGAGCAATACTAACTGCCGCCAAAAGACCAAATACCACATCTAAAACAATTATCAGGATCTGCCACCAGGTAGTAGCTTCTACAACCTGCATATTGGCTGATACTCCATTCATTGCGTTGGAATTGGCAACTGTGTAAAGGATGTGCTTAGTCGCTTCTCTCATAGCGGATACAACCTGAGGATCGTCCTTGTATTCCACGAGCTTCTGTGTCCACTTGGCTCCGTCATTACAATCCCAGCCATCGCCTCCGGCCATAAGACCGTTTAGAACATCCATGTAATACTCAAAGTTTCTTCCACTATATGGGGTTCTGTGAATATTCACACCGGGTCCATAGATTCCTGAATAAGCTTTCCCATTTGCAAACTAAATAAGCGGCCCACCAAAAATGGAGAACCGCTCTTTACTTATTCTCCCAGATAAATATGCTGTGGAAGACCTCCAACAAAGATAGGTGTAAGCTCTGCCTGGATCAGAGGATGCGCATATTCAATAAACTCCTGCTTCATCTGGGTGTGGTCGTCGCTGACCCACTCAAGAGGAACTTTTTTCTCAAGATTTGCTATATCTGAAATGGGGTGAAGCTCTGTTGTACACTGGTAAGGTGAATTAGATACTCTCTTTAAAGCAACCATTTCTCCGGTGTGTCCTTCAAAGGCAGCCTTAACTGCAGCCCCACCAACCTGATAAGCCTCTGTTATATCAGTTCTGCTTGTGAGGTGCCCTGCACAACGCTGAAGAGTTGAAAGTTCAATGCATCTTGTCTTGGTATCAAGATTTCTTGCTATTGTGTTAGCCAAAAATCTTGCTGTACCGGTAAGGGCCTTATGACCAAAAGCATCAACTGCGTGAACATCATCAGACAGCTCGCATACATATCTGCCATCCTCAAGCTTAACGCCTTCTGAAACAGCGATAACAATGCTGCTCTTTTTCTCCTGCATTTTACGGACTTTCTCGACAAATCTATCCACATTAAAGGGAACCTCCGGAAGACAGATCATGTCAACACCCTCGCAGTCATAGTCCTTTGCCAGCGCAGCCGCTGCTGTAAGCCAACCGGCATTTCTTCCCATTATCTCGACAACGGTAACATATTTGGTGCCGTAGACAGTAGCATCTCTTATGATTTCCTTCATGACAACGCCTATGTACTTGGCTGCTGAACCATAGCCCGGTGTGTGATCTGTTACGGTAAGGTCATTATCAATGGTCTTTGGAACTCCGATAAATCTGATATCACTTCCCACCTTTTCTCCATAAGCGGCAAGTTTTCCAATCGTATCCATGCTGTCATTGCCGCCGATATAAAAGAAATATCCGATGTTAAGATCAATCAGACTTTTCATGATCTTCTCGTAAACTTCCTCTGCACCCTCAGCTGACAGTTCCGGAAGCTTATAACGACAGCTTCCAAGATAGCTTGACGGAGTCCTCTTAAGAAGCTCAATATCTATTGGCTTTTTGAAGACTTCTGTAAGATCAACATATCTTCCCTCAAGAAATCCCTGGATTCCGTTGCACATACCGTACACATGCTCTGCACCGCGGCTGACTGCTGCCTCATATACCCCTGCAAGGCTTGAATTGATAACCGCTGTAGGTCCACCTGACTGTCCAACTATTGCATTCTTCATTCCTCTTTACCCCTCCTTTTAATTTGCGTTTCCTAAGTAACGCTTAAAATCAGCTTCTAGATGAATCGTAGCACGTTTAGTATATTCTCTGTAAGCTCTTACATTTTCATTTTTATTGAAATTATTGAACTGTAATCTCCCAGCAGCCTGTTAAGCTGCTGGGAGTCGTCCTCCAAAATAACTATCTTTATCAAGTTAAGCACTCTCTTTTACGCTACGCAGGAAAGCTCCGATGATAAGAGCAAGTGCTCCCACCAGAAATCCTGCAAAAGCTACAACCGTAACATAGAATACCTGCCATCCTACGGTATTAACTGAGTCGTAGGAGAAAAGACCTGCAATAAGAAGTATTCTCTCTGCAAGGACTTTCCCAAATGCAGTTGTGAAAAGAGCTATTGCTCCCAAAGCTGCTGCAGTTCCACAGATGTCTCTGTTACCAAACATATTTGGAAGTACAACTGCCACAAGACTAAGCAGTACACCTGTAATTCCGAAAGTAACAACTGTACTAAGATTACCCAGTGCATAGGTGCGTGTCATATTGCTGCAGATAACTGAAGCAATGATCCCTACAATTCCCAGAACTGCTGCCACTATATTAAAGTAAGCGCCAACGCTTTGTTTTTTCATAAAGTCTGACATGCCTTAAGCCTCCTTTTCTTTTCTCTTGGAAAAAATGAACAATACAGCAAATACCGCTGTGAGAACTGCTGTTACTGAAATAGCTGCATAGTATGCGGTTCTCCACCATGTATTAAGCTTAACAACGTGTGTTGTGGCGTTGTATCTGTTCATAAGGTTACTGGAAGCGATTGCGTACAGTACGTTGTGTGCTGACTCTTTTACTGCCTGCTGAGCCTTGGCATCGCCTGCAAATACGTCCTTGCTTATAACTGAGCCATCCACCTGGTTGGCAAATCTTGGGCTGTCAAGCGTAGTATCTGTATAGAAACCTGACATACCTCTTGTGTCATAGCAGGTTGCGCCTGATGTCAGAACTGAAGTATAAAGATTGAAATCATCATAAATATCAGTTACGGCATAGCCCTTAAAGCCCCACTCGTTCTTGAGGATTTCAGTCATAAGGCCATAGCTTACAGTACACTCTACAGGTCCGATCTTGGAGAATGAGATCATAAGTCCTCTCATACCAGCATCTTCAGTCTCCGTATCGTACTTGGTTGCCTCGAATGCCACCTGATATGCACGGAGCTCAACTTCGCGGGCTCTCTGCTCTGTCATGAACGGAGCAACACCGGATCTGTTTGTCTCCTGATCGTTGAATGCATAGTGCTTTGGTGCTGCAATAAGGCCATAGTTAAGAGCTCCGATGGCAAATTCCATTGCAGTGTAGCCTGAAAGGATAGGATCTTCTGAATAGTACTCTCCATTACGTCCGTTGTAGGCATGACGATGTGTGTTAAGTCCGGGACCCCAGAGAATCGGGATGCCTGTAAACAGTGATTCAATTCCGATGAACTCGCCGAGAGTATATGAAAGCTCAGGGTTAAATGACGCTGCTGTAAGAGGGCTGCTTCCGAATACTTCAGGATGCCAGTTTCCGTTAGGATCATCGCTCTTAATGTTCCATGGAGCCTCTGTATCCTTGGAGGCATTTAAGTTTACTGCAATACCGTTTCCTGCATTCTCAGTCATGTAGGTTTCAACTGTTCCGATTGATGATGCTCCGGGAATACTTGGGCCACCGAAGGTTGCAATGTACTGCGCTTCTTCAAGAGTCATCTTATCAAGAAGCTCATTCCACTTCTCATCGTCAAAATCTATTCCTGCCATCTCGTAGAACATAAGATCATTGTCCACGCCCCACTTGATTTCAGAAGTGTCATCATCTGTTTTGAGTTCATAGTACTTACCGTTTAGATAATCAATAAGTCCCTGATCTGTGAGTGTCATATCGCTGTAGGTCTTAGGATATGTACCCTCCCAGTCTGCACGGCTAAGATATGTTACTTCGCCGTTCTGGAAGTAGTTCCAGTCTGCGTAGTCAAGCTGATTAGAAATCTTTTCCCCTGTCTTGGAATAAGCAAAGGCTGTTCTTGAAAGTACATCCTCTGTAATCTCAGTCTGGAAAGCATACTCTGCGTTAGCTTCGCCAACAAGTTTACCTGTGTCAACTCCCTGAGCAGCTAAGATGTTATTAAGGGCATCATGCGCTCCGTTACCAAATGCAAAGAAGTAGGTTCCAGGATCTACAATGTACGTTCCGTAGGTTCCGTCTCCATTGTCAAAAGAGCTGTCGTAGGTAGCGATGTACTGAAGGTCAACCGGAACTGATACAACTTCAGACTCGCCCGGCTGAAGGAGTGATGTCTTTCCGTAGTTAAGAAGAACTACTGCACTCTTTTCAATTCCGCCCTGCTCATAAGGAGCCTGACCATAGATCTGCACACTCTTTTTGCCTGCTACATTTCCTGTATTTGTAACCTTTACATTAAAGGTTGCTGTAGCTGTTGTAACATCCCCGTCTTTAGAAACCTCAAACACAGGCTCGCCATCGTATTCCATGTCAAAGGTTGTATAGGAAAGGCCATAGCCAAAGCCATAAGCTACCTCTGCGTCATAATCCCAGTTTCCGCTTGATGCGTAAGTTCCTGACTTGGAAGAAGCATTTCCCTGGCCAAGAACCGCATCATAATACCTGGTCTCATAGTATCTGTAGCCAACATAGATTCCCTCTGCCTCGATGATGTATTTATCACTGTTCTCTCTTGTAATAAGCTCAGAGTTCTTGTATGAGAAATTGCCCATGTTCTGCATGGCAGGAGCTGAAAGGTTATATGTAGGGAAAATATCTGCAAGGCCGCCTGAAGGACTTACCTTTCCGCTGAGGATATCTGCTACGCCAAGCATTCCGTAGGATCCGGGAGCTCCGATCCAGAGGATTGCATCGATATCCGCATCATCCTTAAGTTCTCCGATTTCAACTGCAGATGCACTGTTTACAAGAACGATGACCTTATCAGAGCACTCTTTTGCAAGAGCGATAGCATCTTTTTCATTTGTTGTAAGTGCAAGAGGTTCCTCTGCCCCAAGACCAGCTACGATTCCTCCCGGAAGATAATCTTCACTCTCAGCACTTGGTCTTCCAATCACTACAATCGCTGCATCTTTGTACTTTGCAAAGCTGTCCTTGTAGCTTGCATTTACAGATTCAATCTCTTTTACTGAAGGCTCTCCCGGATCGTACTCCTCTGAAGGACCTGCATTCTCCGTATGAAGATAGGTCTCGTTAAGCTTTGTATAAATTGATGTCATGGTAGGATTTACCTTAAAGCCTGCACCATCAAACTCAAATTCGTCTCCTGACCATCCATCTGTTGTATAGCCTCTCTCCACCTGACCTGTTGCCCAGTTCTGTGAAAGAGATGTTGTGATATGATTGGCAAAATCAGTCACATTATTCTGAAGTGCCTCATCAAGATTTATGAAACCGCCACAAGCCTTTACACCAAAGCTTGAGCCAAGAATCGGAACCTGAGATCTGATTCCGAAAAGTGTTACGTTTGAACCGCTGCTAAGTGGCAGAACTCCGTTGTTCTTAAGAAGTACTGTACCCTCTGCAGCCTGCTGCCTGTTAAGATCGATTGCTGCCTGAATAAGTGCATGGGAATTGCCCGTCCCATCCTCATTAAGCAGATTTGCCGGCGGTGTGAACTTGTCGTACACAGCTTCCTTGTCATCTGTTACCATCATTTCGCTCTGGGTTCCAAGGGCAGTGTCGATAGTTGATGCAAATGACTCAAGTGTGTTTCCAACTATACAGGAAACAGATAGCATGAATGTCGTAACAGCTGCCATGCCCCTAAAAAAGCCTGTCTTTTTCAATGTTTTTTCCTCCTGGTATTTTTAATACTCTTCCTTCTCATTTGTACTGTTCCATTGCCTGTTCAATACTCATACCTTCTGCGATGGCTGCTTTACGCTTCCTGTTGACCTCCTGGATCTTCTTCATCTCATCCCCTGTTAAGATGTAACCCTTCATCGCAATAATTGTGATTATCCAGGCGATCATTGGTACTATGCAAAAAAGTATGATAACAACTGTGTTCATCCCCGGTGCAAAGGGAGTCTCCGCAGTTGGAAGAGACTTGATTCCTATGAGACTTACCGCAATACCTACAACTGTCGCTGATAATGAAGAAACCAGCTTATCAACCAATGAAAAGAGGGTTCCCATAATTCCGGGTATGTATTTACCGGATCTGTAGGTCTCGTAGTCCGAACAGTCTGCAACCATTGGAATAGGCATATCTGCTGTGGAATAATAAGCGCCATAGCCAACTCCAAAGAATAAAACAAAAAGAACTGTATAAAGATTTATGCTTAATTTTCCGTTTGATAAAAGAACCAGATTAAGTCCCGGAACTCCGCTCTTCCAAGCAAGAAGCAGCGCCAAAACTCCAACGTAACAGATAAGTGCGATTGATACGTAGCGAAGAAGTGATGCTCTCTGTCCCTTCTTCTGGCTGGTCCTTACAGTCAGTACAAAGAACGGAACCGAAAATACATATCCGACTATCATCATCGGAAGATATAAACCGTCATAGTTCCCCATCATGCAACCATAGAGCATACACAAAACTGTTGTGTTAGTGGCTATGGAAAGAGCAAGCTTGCAACCGGCTCCGGCAATCATAAGCCTCTTCATTGGGCTGTTATTTTTTATGATCTCGATATATTCCGAAATCTTTACCTTCTCCTGCTTATCTCCGCCGATGCCGAAATACTTGGGCTGGTCTTTTTCCCAGATTCCGATTATGGCAAGGGCCGTAAGAAGTATTGATACCGTGATTCCAATAGGTGTCAGCACCTGATAAAACTCTGCCTTAGAGTAATCAGCAACATTTGCTCTGATGATAGGCGCAAGGAACTGCATAACTCCCATGCCTGCAAGAGATCCTACAGTATTAAAAATGGTAAAAAGAGGTCTCTGCTTCGGATCCGAGGTAAGAACCGTCTGCCCCGCTCTTGTGCAGGATGTCTGGAATGTATAGCCGATAACCCAGATGGCATAAAGTCCAACAAAAGCTGCATATCTGAAAGCCATCATGGAATCCGGAATCCTTGGAGTAATGATATACATGGTGATAATGCTGAGCGCCATAATAAGATTTCCTATAACCATGAAGGGTCTGAACTTACCAAATCTTCCATTGGTCCTATCCATCAGTGCTCCTATGATTGGGTCGGTAAAAGCGTCAAACACACGCATTCCCGTAACCATTACTGAAGCAAACAAAACGCCAAGCCCCAGTACATTGGAGCCAAAGGTCGCTATGTACGCAAGAACAAGCACATAATAGACATTTGTCGCTCCGTTATTTAGTGGGAAAAGAACAAGCTGATAGAGCTTTGCTCTGTTTATCCCATCGTTTTTCACATTTGTTTCTCCCATAACACGATCTCCCAAAACTTATATATTTTTATCTATCTCTGCCCCTCAGATTGCTTCAGTCTGCAGGCTTATTTCGTCCAGTTGGCACCCTTGTCTCCTGATTCTTTCAGGGTGTACGCGGGATTTGCTCTTGAAACCTTTCTAAACACTGCTTCATCACTAAAGGCTCCGCTTACTGCTTTGAAGGTGCTTTCCTTATCAAGCCTTACTTTGAATTCAAATACGTGCTGTCCATGCTTTGTCTCAAGCTTGTTGCCATCCTTGTAAAGCGTTACCTCATTCTGGTTTGAGTAGACCTTGATCTTGATCTTTCCAGAGGTCCTGTCCTTAAATCTCTTTGATGCGATATATACGAAAGGTTCCTTACTCCACCAGGCTTTATACAGGTAGAAGCTGTCTTTTTTTACCTTTCTGTCAAAAGTAACAAGGCCCTTATGATTCATTCCCGGCTCACCGCCCTGATTCCTTGCATCTGCAGCAAAATCGAACATATTCCACACATGAGTTGCCCACATGAAAGGGTTTCTTTCGAAACATCTGAGCATATACTCGTGGTAGATTGCCTGATACTCCTCGGTGTGGTCTCCTCTTCTTGGATGTTCTGAATGGAGATTTGGCATGCCCTCGCAGCCGTATTCCGAATACCCAAGACTTCTGTCCGGATAGACCATGTGGAAAAATCTCATCCAGATATCATTCAGGAAAAGACCGGGAACATACCAGCCAAGGTAAAGATTCCAGCTGACTGTATCTGTAATGTGAGCCACCTTATTAAAAGGCCCGCACATTGCGTAACATGCAAGGGTTGTAAATCTTGTCTTATCCATCTCATGGCACAGGTCATTTAACTGCCTGTGGTTGTCCAGCATGTCTGCCTTATCCTTAGTGGAAATAGTGATCTCATTGGAGATGCCCCAGCAGACTATCGATGGATGGTTGTAATTTTGTATGATCAGCTCTTTCATCTGGCTTATGGTATTAGCCCTGCCTTCAGGCATATGCTCTGAGATATAAGGAATCTCAGCCCAGACGATCATTCCTCTTTCATCGCACAGATCATAAAAAGCCTGGCTGTGCTGATAGTGGGCAAGTCTTATGGTATTGGCACCCATCTCGCAGATAAGGTCCATGTCCTCTTTGTGCATTTCTGCTGTGATGGCGTTACCAATGCCCTTTCTGTCCTGATGCCTGCTGACGCCGTGAAGGGCATAACTCCTGCCGTTTAAGTAAAATCCGGTCTTGGGATGATAGTGGAAATCCCTTACTCCGAATCTGGTCGCAGCCTCATCAACCACTTCTCCGTCAATGACGAGCTCTGCCTTTAAACTGTACAAATAAGGACTATCAATTCCGTCCCACAGGTTCACTTCCTGAATGCAGGTATCAAGCCACGCTTCTGTTATCGCTCTGCCTGCAGTCTGGGTGATTATTTCTTTTCCCTGAGCATCATAAATAGTCACCTTAACATCACCCTTGTTTGTGTTAAGCCACATATTTACATGTACGTCGGCTTTCTTGTACCCTTCTATCGGACGGGCTGTAACCTGCAGGCCTCTTCCTCCGAAGTGGTCAAGATCAAATCTTTCTTTATTAACTACTATCAGCCTTACATCTCTGTATATTCCGCCGTAGAAGGTAAAATCGGCCTTCTGGGGATACACTTTTGTATTAGGTCTGTTATCAACATTTACCTTTAGGAGATTTGTGCCTTCCGTAAGTAACGCAGTAATATTTGCTCTGAAGGTCGAGTAGCCGCCTTCATGCCTTATAACCTTGTTGGAATTCAGATAGACGTCGCACTCTGAATTAACACCGTCAAATTCGATATACACATCCTCTTTTTCCTTATCAAAAGATGGGCACTCAAATTCCTTCTCATATCTGGCAAGAGTCCTTAGGTAATCATTTCCACCATCCTGACCGTCAACGTTGTTCCAGGTATGGGGAATATTGACTATCTCACAGTCTCTTTTTTCTAAAAAGAACTTCCAATCGTTGTTAATGTTGTAGAACTTTTTCATCACACATCTCCTTTATATGTCCAAATATTACAAAATTCGTTAATGTAACTTCAATCAAGGTGGAATAATCTGCATCTTTTACAACGTAATTTACATTGCCCATTCATGTGGGGTACAATAAGCCTATGAAACAATTACGTGTAGCTATAATTGAAGACGATAAAGAATACTCATCCTTCCTTTCGGAGTGCCTTAATAGATACGGCTCTGAGAAAGGGTTTTCTTTTAGTACCCAGATTTACACCAAGGCGGAGAGCTTTTTAGACAACTATAAAAAAGCTGTAGATATAGTGTTTATGGATGTAGATCTCGGAAAGGGATTTTTAAACGGCATGGATGCTGCCAGGAAGCTTCGAAATATCGATGATACGGTCCTTTTGTTCTTTGTGACCAATATGCCCCAGTTTGCACCGGAGGGCTACAGTGTAAATGCCCTTGATTACTGCCTTAAGCCGATCAACTACAGTAATCTCTCAGTCAAACTAGACCGGGCGGTAAAGGTTCTTTCAACAAGAAGCGGGCAGCCCGTCAAGATAAAAGACAAGGAGGGAACCCGCATAGTTTCTTCAAATGACATCATGTATATTGATGTTATGGGACATGACCTTATGTTCCACACCACAAGTGGTGTTATCGATTCCTACGGAGGGCTTTCGGAAAGAGAAAATGAGTTGTCAGACAGGGGCTTTGCAAGGTGCAGTGCCTCAGCCCTGGTGAATCTTTCCTATGTGACGGGTCTTTACGGAGATGAAATTGCTGTTGGAAATGAACGGATTAAAATAGGTCGTTCCAAGAAAAAGCAGTTCATGGAGCGCCTAAATATGTTCCTTGGAGGATAAAATGACTGACTTTACCAGTTTTCTTGATTCACAGAGAGCTATTGCTTATTTTCTGGAAATCTTTATCGCAGAATTTCTTTTTATGCATTCTTTCAAGAAGCGCAGTCACTTCGTAGTGAGGCTGATTGCGCTTTTAGTTGTCGTAATTCCTTTAATGACAACCGTTAATCTGTATCAAAACACCTCTACCCCAAGTCGCCTTCTTCACCTTATTATTGTTATCTCTGCCAGTATTCTTGGTATGCTTTTTCTTTATGACTATTCACCTTTATCAATCGCTTCTTCCTGCATAGCAGGTGTGGCGACACAGCACATAGCCAATAAAACTCTGACACTGATCATTCTTATCCCAAGCCTTCACAGCATAATATTGCATTCTTACATAACCTATATACTGGCAGATATCATCGTATCTGCCATAGTCTATGCCATCACCTATTATCTTGTTGCCAGGAATTATTCCCCGCAAAAGAGCTCCATGCGCCTAAACGTTATTTCTTTTGTCATAATCATTACCTGCATCGGTGTAAACAGACTTGTTGTGGACTACGAAACAGGTGATGTTCACTCAACTATCGCCTCCTGCATCTACGCCATCATCTGCTGCGTACTGGCACTGGCAATACAGCTCTATCTCTATAAATGGCAGCAGCAACAGACGGAAGGCCAGGTCATAAAAGAGCTCCTTACCGCATCAGAGAAGCAATATGAACAGTGGAAGGCCATGGTGGAATTCATCAGCATCCAGACCCATGACCTCAAGCATATGATTGACAGGATTCAGCGCCTTGCAGAAAAAGAAAACGTATCTATTCCCGACCTTGAGCCTATACGCGAATCAATTTCCGGCTTCTCGCCTCTTGTAAAGACCGGCAATGATGTCCTTGATGTCCTTCTTCGCAATATGAGCACCCTGTGTCTTAGGCAGAATATACGCTTTAACTGCGTAAGCTACACTGACTGCCTTGGCTTGTATGACAGTATGTCTCTATATTTTCTTTTTGCAAATGCAATAGACAACGCCCGATCTGCAGCCGATAAGGTCACAGACCCCGGCAAAAGACTCATCGACGTTAGTCTAAAGCAGTTCGGGGATTCTGTTATCATTCATATCTGGAATTACTATGAAGGAAAGATTGAATTTGAAAATGATCTTCCTGTAAGAGCCGTAGACGATAACGGAAACGGCTACGGAATAAAGAGCATAAAAATGCTTGTAGATAAATTTGAAGGTGCCATTAATACAAAAACGGAGAATGATATTTTTCATCTAAATATCATTCTCCCGCTTAAGCATTAGCCAGGTGGAACGAGGGGACGGTTCCTGCGTTCCACTAAGAGAATCATAGCGACACTAAGAGCCAGGTATCTCCTGTACCTTTTTTTTCATACACTTCCTCCTTATAAGATTTTATTTATCCTTCGACTTCGTGATAGCCTCTATCGACTTACTATCCAGCGTCAGCACGTTAGCCGAAAAAATAGTTTTGACCATCCACACAAGGAACACAAAAACCAGCGCAGGTACTACGCAGCTGGTAACGATCATAACTGCCAGCGACTCTAAAAGACTGCTTACAAAAGATGTAATCTTATCTATAGTATTATTGGTAATGGTAGTAAAATCACTAAAGATTCCCGAATCAGAATCCCCTTCAATTTCCAGTTCGTTGTACTCGGTGATAGTCTCAGTTACCTTATCAGACTGGGTCTGATAAATCTTGTCCGACAGAACCACACTTGCAGGAACAATAAGGAAGATCACCATGCCGATAAGTGCCAGTTTTCCCGCGATGGTTCTGGCATTTTTGTTATCAAAAGCCACATACCAGCAAAGGAAAAGACACGCTGCAGGAATCAGGATTCCAAAAGTAATAAAGCCTGAAAGTGTTATCAAAAACTTCTCAAGATGCAGCGCACTCAGCACCAAAAGAAAGTACTTTGCAAGTTCTGCCAGCTGTTCTGCCAAAGGAGTGCACATATCTCCCGGAAGAAGTGACAAGGTTGCTGAAGTTGCCGCAGCTCCCGCAGATAAAGTCATTACTGAGGTTATCTTGTCCTCTGTCTGCTCGATGGAATGCGGGTGCGTTGCTGCGCTAGCCGCCCAGGGCGCAATTTTGGTAAAAGAAATAACGGCAAAAAGAAGTATTAAACTTATGAGTGCAGCTTTCCTAAGATTCAATTTCATAATCTATTCTCCTTGGATCTTGATCCATATTTTCATGCTTCAACGCCGGGCTTCCATGAATCGTATCTTCTTTTCATATCACAATTCCAGCCATCAGTATTTTTCTTCTTTAAACTTTATCTCAATTCCATAATCCGAGACATTGGGGAAGTTCCTGATAAAGTTGGTAATAAGAGCCTTTGCCTGCTCATCAGACTTATCAAGGATTCCGTTATCCAATGCCTTTTTCTCTGCTGTCTTTTCAAATTCAGCAAGTGAAACATTAAAGTCCTCTAGTTTTATTGGATTCCACAGTGAATCTTTTTCCGAGTATACCTTGAAAGTACTTGTGTCCACGTTGACATCCTGGATAGTTGAATGAGGGAGTTCCACGATTATCATCTTTGCCTCCTCATCCTTGGAAACGTCGATATTTCCAAACTCAATGCCCGCAGTAACTTTACCGTCATAGCTATAGGTAAAGCCTGACTCAGAGTTGAAGAAGCTGAGCACTTTCTTTTCCTTTGTATAGGTCTCCACCTGGGTAAAAAAGTACTCCTGAGTGATCAGGGTTCCCATATCATTAAGACCATCTTTTATAGTCTCAACATTGACCGATATCTTAACATCCTCTTTTTTCTCAAGAGTCACCTTGTTTGTAGCTGTTTCCGGGACGGCTGCTTTATCTCTATCCTTCTTAAAGCCCATGCCCAGAACGATCATGATTATGACAGAAACGATGATCACACCAATATATATGTAATTTCCGATATTCTTACCCTTATCCATTTTGAACCTCCGGTAACACATGTTCACATCTTCGCAAAAATTTCCCAGGCGTATGCATCCTTCTTCTGCTCTTCGTAAGGAAGGCTCTCAAAAGGCACGATGAGGTTGTGCTCCCTCACCGCATCATTTCTCTTTTCTGCATAATGCCAGTTATTCACAATATGGAATCTCATCCATCTGTCATGCTCCAAATGCCAGAGTTTAAGCTTTTCATCATCAGAAAGCTCAATATACTTGTAATAGGCATCCGAAGCCGATGATGCCGCAAGAAGTTTTACCTTTATATCGATGTGGTCAGCCACCGCAAGATTGGACTGCCTCTTAAACTCCGACAACTGATTCCATTCGCAGGCTCCCTTGTTTTCAATCTGATAGACAGAGTGCATATCCATTGCTACTCTGCACAGCTTCCTCTTTAAAACATACTCTTCGGAGTAAATCTCCGTAGTCGTGCCAAAGGTCTCTATTCCTGTATCATTTATCTCCTGGGTAGAAAGAACATGAACCTGCACGTTTGCCTTTCGCAGCACAAAGAACTTTCGAATCATACTAAGGGTCATCAGGTTGTTCTTTTCATCGTCATCACAGATTATGATGCGGTCCGCATTTTCAACAATGTCTCTGCACTCCATCCATTTTTTTTCATGGAAAAAGAGACTGTCTCTTTCACTACTTTTTTTATCAATAGAAAAGTACTCATCCAGGCAGTAGTGCTGAAGTCTGAAATCAGTACTGTCTCCAAACAGGTGGTACTCAACATGCTGGTCAACTCTTACTATATTTCTTTCAAGAGCATGCTCTAAGATATAGCTTCCAAACTTACCGCTTCCGATAAGCACGATTTTTTCATCCTCCGAAAGCTTAGTCTGAAGCGGATGCTCATTCCAGTAGAGCCTGCTGATGTTCTCATATTTATTGAAACAGATGAGATTAACCGGTATTGTCTCAGGAACATATTCCGTCAGACAGTAGCAGTGAAATGGCAGTTCATTGTCCTTAACGTATGTCTGACAGGCGCTTTTGTAATCAGAAAAGTTCTCAAAGTCATTATCTCTGTCCTTCATAAAGAACAGATAAAGCTTTGATTTATCCGGCTTTAGTCCGATTATTTTTTCAAAGGAATAGTTTATCCCAAGGATTCCGTCTTCCAGCTCATCCTTGCTCTCTCCAAGGCATATAAAAAGACCCTTATGATTACTCTTAAGGTCACTGATAAGAGCCGCAGTCTTTTCATTAAATTCGGAAAAGACATACCACTCTTCATTTTTGTGTATTCTAAGATATAAAGTAGGAATAACTCCAGAATTGAAGATAGAGATCATGGTTGCAAGAATTGCGCCCAACAGTCCCATGCTTGATAACACGAACAGCGCTCCGATGATCTTACCAAGCGCAGTTATCGGATACAGATCGCCGTAGCCAACTGTGGTAAGGGTAACAACCATATACCACAGTGCATCACCGATAGTCTTAATCGATGAACCCTCGGCACCGTTTTCCACAAAAAACAGAATTATACAAAGAGCAAACATTGCCCCGCAGATTATCCCAACAAGATTAAACTTTTTCTTCATCCCCCAAGCCCCTTCACGGTTTTCAATATGCTTCCATTATAACACAAAGCAAAAGGTACGATGAAATAAGAGGGCTGTGAACCTATGAGGGTGAAACGAGGGGACGGTTATTTAAGCAGTTTAGAAAACTCAAGTGCTTTTCCTCAACCTATTTGAGCGCAGCACTGAGACTGTTAGGAATGCCTCTCGGTCCTCGAACTGCATAGATTCCATATTCCGACTTAAGCCTCTCAAACGTGAATGCATCTCTCTTATAGCGCTTCAAAAGCTTAATCTTCATCAGCGCGGTAATCTTAAGATTCTTATCCTCGTAGTCATAAGGAATATCCTCTTCTGTGACCTTGCACTTGTAAAGAATCGCAGACACCGGAGCTCCCACATACATAAAGACAGTATCGCCTTTGATGATTCCTGCTCCCTGCTTCCAATCAATTTCATCCGCCGCTTCAAATGCTGCCTCAATGTCGTAATACTTGGGATTCGCAGGAACTATCCATTCTTTTGGCTGCCTGAACTTATTCTTTTTCTTCTTTGAAGCAGTATCCAGGAAGCTGGCATCGATCATTCTGCAAACCTGCTGTAGGTCCACACTTCCGTCAAGCATTATGGTTATCCAATTTTTCTTATTCATGTGATAACCGGGAAGATATCCCTCCTGCTGTAAAAGAATGTCCCTGAGCATCAAATCATCAATCTTCACATCAATGATATCAACACGCTCGGTTCCAGTAAGTCCAAGCTTATCCATGTCTACATCCATGATGATAGCAAACCATTTCCGATTATCGTCATGCCTAAAAACAGCGTAGTCAGGGTAACTCCTCCAAAGATTCTCCGGAGAAGCTTTATATTTTTTCTTTATGTACTTAGCTACTTCTTCACGAATTGAAGTCATCACAAAACCTCATTTTTATCCGTAGTCAAATTACCATTATCAACACTGTGATAGCCATTCTCTTCCATAACTGCAAGTGAGTTGTAATACGCATCAAATAGTTCTTTAAAAGCAGTAGGTGTAACTGCAAAGTTTGGTCCAACTGCGTGAATTATAGCTTTTGCATTAGTAAGCTTAAATGCCGGTGTAATCACAGCATCACCATCATTCAATGGAGTTTTATACTTGTTACAGGCTTCTGTCAGTTCCTGCATTCCTGCCTTGCGAAAAATCACTCCGCAAATACCGCCGCCAGCCCAAAGGCCACCATTAGCTGCATTCACAACAACATCTGCCACCTGGTCGGCACATGAACCATGTATAAGCTCTATCTTACTCATCTTTTCTGCTCCATTTCAGAACAGACTAAGCTGTTCATAATCACTACTCCTATCCAGTTCCGGCATAGGCTCCTTTAACATTTCCATTGCTGCATCCCTATTCTTAAGATAGTCCCTGACATTACGTCTGTCTATCATTACAGGCATTCTGTCATGGACCGGCTTCATTGAAGCATTTGCTACAGTTGTAAGTATCACAAAAGAATCCCTGTTTTCACTCAGATCATAAAATCCGGCCAGATAAATAGGTTTCTCATCAGTTCTTTTAAACATGAACTTCGTTTTACCTGCATCCCACTCGTAAAAACCCGCTGCAGGCAGAATACATCTTCTATTTCTGATACTCTCTGCGAACATCGATTTTTCTGTTGCCGACTCTGCTCTTGCATTTATGATAAGCTTTTTATCTCTTGATGCTATGCCCCAGAATAAGTCTGACATCACTAAATCTTCATCAGTACTCTTATTCCAGATAATCCCCGGCGTTGTCATCCCGGGAGTGATCTCACCTGCACGAGTCGCAAGCGCTCCTCTTTTAAGATGCAGCTCGTCCTCTACTTCATATGCAGTTTTGTCACTAAAATAATATCTGCCACACAAAGGTCAAACCTCCAAATGCTGTCCTCTTTCAAAGCTCTATTTTCTCCCCGATCACAATAGCCTTAGAATCGCGACCATGTCCGATTTCTTTAGTGCAGGCGACCGGTAATGTATCAGAAATATGCATTTTTAGAAGGTCAAAGACAGTCAGCTCAAAATTTTCTTTTTCATAAGCAGAGAACGTTCCAAGCAGTACTCCAGATACCTTATCAAAAACTTCTATCTGCAAATCGCATTTATTACTGTAGTCAGGTCACTATAGCCCCAAAACATTTTATCCGACTCTGCGATCACATCAAAATCCAGGTACTTCAATACGCCATTTGCCAGATCTCCACCTGAAATATCATATATTGCGTCGATGGAATCATCTGCGTAAAGACGCATGAGATCTGCAGCTCTTTCCTCATCCGTTCCACTAAAAGCATCCACTTTAGCCTTTATGTGCGGGGCAAGAACCGGCTCTATTCCCAAATCCTTAAGAACCTGAACCAGTTCCTCTATCTGATACTCCCATTCTTTTATATGCCCATCTGAACAAGCTGATAATCCAACCTTCATAATACATTTCCCCCAAAGACTGAGACTTTTATTTTTTCCTTCCCGATTCTATCAGTTCTTTTTCAAACGCCTCCGGGTTCTTAAGGTAATAATCCTGATGATATTCTTCGGCCTCGTAGAAATTCTTATATGGCAAAAGAGCTACATGCGTCTCTTTACCTGAATTCTTTTCAACTTCAGCCAGCTTCTTTTCCGAAAGCTCTTTTTCTTCCTCGTTGTTATAGAAGATTGCCAAGGTATATGAGAACCCCTTATCAATAAACTGTCCCTCTGCATCAAAAGGATCCACGTTGGCAAAGTAAATATCGAGCAGCTTCTCAAATGAAACCTTCTCAGGATCATAAACGAGCTTAATAGTCTCCCTATGGCCTGTTTCCTGATGCTTCACCTGCTCATAGGTAGGATTTTCCTCATCTCCACCTGCATAGCCACAGATAACCTTATCTACTCCGTACATCTTATAAATTGGCGTAACACACCAAAAACACCCGCCTGCAAAATATGCTTCCATAATTATCACCACCTTAAATATGCGCTATGCTTTCATGATATCATAGCCAGGATGGCTATTCTACTGCATTTTAACAAGGGCGAAACGAGAGGTGGAACGAGGGGACGGTTCCTCCGTTCCACCTTAAGCCAAAAGCCCCCAAAAAAAGGACGGTTCTCAGTGGCTCTAAGCCACTAAGAACCGTCCTCTCTGTTTTCTGGTTTATCATATGGAACGCAGGAACCGTCCCCTCGTTCCACCCTCGTTCCACCCTCGTTCCACCGTCAATCAATCCTCTTTCTTAACAGTCTCCGGGAAGATAATCTTATTAACAAAGAAGAATACTACCATGCTGACACCACCGTTAAGCACTGTTGTTCCGATGTTGTAGACAGCTGCCGGAACAAACTTGCCTGCTACAGCAACCCAGATGCAGTTGATTGAGTTAACGATACATGTGATCACAATGAATGCAACTACATACCATGCGATCTGTTTTCCGGGCTTATCGTGGTTACGGAATACAAAGAGCTTCTGGATTGGGAAGTTGATGCACTCACCAATTACCATTGCGATCATATAAGCTGTAAAATATGCAAGACCGCCATGAGCCTGATCGTAACCAAGAATATTCCACTGGAAAGTCTCTCCCGCAATTGTGAGCGGTATTCCCGGCCATCCAAAAGATCTGTCCCCCAAAAATGCAAATGCTGCAGGTAAAAATGTAAGGAGAAGATACTTAAACACCGTTATCAAATTCGAAACGATAACAAACAGTCCGCCCTCTCTTATCCACTTAGCTACCGCAGGGTGCTTCTCTGCAAAGTCATTCCAAAATTTCATCACAAACCTCCATCTAGTCCGTTATAGAACTAATACCATGTAAATTATTCCAAAAACAGCCTGGGAAATATATTCATTGTTGACCGGCGTCCGGGTTATCTTTTGATTTTCGCCTCATACTGCTTATTCAGCTTGCTGTTGCGGAAGTATCCGCTGATAATCTTACCAAGCCCTTTAAAGAAGCGTCCGTTGACAAGAGTAACAATTCCATCCACCATATCCATGCTGACAGCACCGCCGGTCATCTTTGCCATTGCTCTGAAGGGCATGTTGTAGATGAAAAGAATATTAAGATCAGGCTTGCCTGACTCATCAGCTTTTTTCTTTATAGCTGTAAGGCGCTTATATGCAAATCTTGCCAGGCCGCTCTTTGCGTAGTAAAGCTGGCAGATAGCATCGTTTGCTGAAAGCTGTCCGCTCCACTTTCCGTCCGGAATGCTTCTTCCAAGGAGTGTTTCAAACTCTTTATCCGCAACGGTCTGAACCTTGCCTGTGTAGTATGTAGGAAGTTCCTCTTTGCTATAGGGCATTACCTCTGTAGTCTCAGCCTTCATAACATTTCCTGAAAGTCTGATATCTGCACTGGAAGCTCCAACACAGATGCTGTAATTTCCGCCTTCAACTTCCCACTTGTTTGTCTTTACGTTCCAATAACGGAAGGTCTTATCATCAAATGGAATCTCAACCTTTTGGGTCTCGCCTGCCTTAAGGAATACCTTTGCAAAGCCCTTAAGTTCCTTCTTTGGCCTGAATACCTTTGCATCCGGAAGTCCGACATAGAGCTGGCAAACCTCTGCTCCGTCCACATCTCCGGCATTCTTTACATTAAAGCTTACTCCCTTATCGTTAATTACAAGGTCGCTATATTCAAACTTTGTATACGAGAGTCCGAATCCAAAAGGATAAAGAACAGGAATCTCTGCGGTGTCATAATATCTGTAGCCCACATAGATACTCTCTCTGTACTCAGCGGTTCTCTCCTGGCTCGGATAATATCTGTAAGCAGGTGTATCCTCATATCTTCTTGCTATTGTCTCTGAAAGCTTACCTGATGGATTAACCTTTCCTGTAAGGATATCAAGCACTGCACCGGCTCCTGCCTGACCGTTTAAATAGCAGTGAAGCAGCGCCTTGAAATAGTGGTGCCAAGGCATCTCGATTGCAGAACCTGCACTGATAACACCAACCAGGTTAGGATTAACCTGACCAAGCTCCTGAAGGAGGGTAATCTGATTCTGAGGAATTCTCATATGAGTTCTGTCCATACCCTCAGACTCACTGTCCTCATTAAGTCCGAAGAAGAAAAGAACTATATCAGCTCTTTTAGCTATATCCAGAGCTTCCTTCTTGGTAGCCGCATCCTCTTCTCCGGTTCTGGAATAGCCTCTTGAGCTTCCGATAACCTGGAAGTCGTAGCTTCCAACCATCTCTGCAATAGTCTCAACCTTGGTAGGATTAACCAGAGATGATCCTGCGCCCTGATATCTGGGAACAAAGGCAAAATCACCAATTATGGCAACCTTTGCGCCGGGCTTAAGAGGAAGGATATTATCCTCATTCTTTAAAAGAATTGTACTCTCCGCAGCTGCTTTTCTGGCAACCTTGTGATGAGATGGAATATCGAACTCATCTTTTTTGCCCTGAGCATTTACATAAAGAGTCATAACTGCATCCAAAAGCTCATCAACTCTTGCATCCACATCCTCAATGCTGATCTTTCCGCTCTCTACGGCAGCTATGAGTTCTCTTGCGGAGTCAAGTCCCGGATTTGGCATTTCAAGGTTTGATCCTGCTGCCACTCCAAGAGCATGATCATTACTTGCCCCCCAGTCAGTGATCACGATTCCGTCAAATCCCCAGTCATCTCTCAGGATATCAGTCAAAAGATGCTTATTCTCGTTGGCATATGTTCCGTTGACCTCATTGTACGCAGACATGATGGTCTTAGCCTTACCTTCTTTTACAGCAATTTCAAAACCGGTCAGATAGATCTCTCTTAAGGTACGCTCATCAAGAACTGAGTTCATAGCCATTCTGCGAAGCTCCTGGGAGTTAACCGCAAAATGCTTGGGACAAGCATATACGCCCTGAGACTGAATGCCTCTTACGTAGGATGCTGCCATTTTACCTGCAAGATATGGGTCTTCTGAAAAATACTCAAAGTTTCTTCCGCAAAGTGGACTTCTCTTTATATTAAGGCCCGGGCCCAAAAGCACGTTAACGCCCTCAGCCATAGCCTCTTCCCCGAGAGTCTGTCCAAGTTCTTCTCCAAGCTCAGTATTCCAGCTGTTTGCTATTGTTGCTGCAGTAGGGAAGCATGTAGCAGGAAGTGAGGCGTTAAGACCTAGGTGATCTCCTGCTCCTGCCTGCTTTCTTATGCCGTGAGGTCCGTCAGAGCAAAAGATTGAAGGTATTCCAAGTCTTTCAAAATCCCTTGTCTGCCACTCTCCTTTTCCGCTTAAAAAAGCAGCTTTTTCTTCGATTGTCATCTTCTCAATGATATCTTGATATTTCATTTTTCCCTCGCTTTTTTCCGATGTTCTGCGGTGCCGGCCCAAAGGGCCGGCACCAACAAAGCACCGTTTTTTCTATCATAATTATCTAAGGAGATTATTATGCCTTATTAGTTCTGTGCGTTGGCAGCTGCTGCCTCTTTTTCCCTGTTCTTCTTAAAGTTCTTGCAGAAGATAGTCATAAGGCAGATCATAAGTGCTGCAAAGATAACGTCACAAACGATCATAAGAACCTTCCATGAAGCCATACCTGTCTTAAGGTTCTCAGGAGCATAAGCACGGCTGTTTACTACAGTGTAAAGAATGTTCTTTGTAGCATCGCGCATTGCCTGCTGAGCGCCGTTTGTATCTCTGAACTGTACGTTGTTGGTCTGTGTAGGATAGTTTACAAGCATACAGTCTGTACCGTTTCTGATAGCCTGGTCAGATGACATGTAGCCATATACTCCGAAGTAGTCAGTAAGAACGAAGCCATTGAAGCCCCACTCATCACGAAGAACTGTCTTAAGGAGGGAAGCACTACCACCTGCCCAACGGTTACCAATGTAGTTGAAGGAAGACATAACTGCTGTCATCTCAACGTTCTTTACACAGATTTCGAAAGGCTTAAGGTAAAGCTCACGCATAGCCTGCTCGTTAGTCCATGTGCAGAGCATGTCGCATCTGTTGCCTTCCTGATCGTTAAGAGCAAAGTGCTTAACGTAAGCATAAACTCCGTTAGCCCATGAGCCCTTTGTTGCCTCAGAAGCGATCTTTCCTGAAAGAACACCGTCCTCTGAATAGTACTCGAAGTTACGTCCTGCGAATGCTGTTCTGTGGATGTTCATTGCCGGAGCATACCATCCTGATACATCCATCTCGTTAGCCATCTTTCCGATGTAATCACCGAAAGAATAAGCAAGATCCTTGTTGAATGTAGCAGCAATTGTAACACCTACAGGGAATCCAAGAGATCCAACACCTGTAAAGTTGTTGTTGATTGAAGCAGGTCCATCACAGTCGTTTGTACGAACCTTCTCGATTGAATCAACTGAATTTGTCTGATATCCACCAAGTGAAATAAGAGCGTTCATATCATCAAGAGTCATTGAGTTAAGAAGCTCATCCCACTTTGCATCGTCTTTAGCAACGCCACGAAGGTCCTTGAGCTTCAGGCTTGATGTAGCGCCTGTTGTAACTGCTGCAGCACCAGCATCCTCATCAGCTGCTGTAGCTTCTGCTGTAAGGTAGTTGCTTATGTTATAGAATGTAGCCTTAGCATCAGCTGCCATCTCGTAGCTTGCAGGAGCCTTTGTAGCTGAAGCGTAGTTAGCAAATCCATCTGCTCTTGAGAGGTACTCAAGACCACCGTTTGCATAATCAAATGCGTTAGTAGCTGTGATCTTATCACTGCTTCTCTTGTTGGTTCCGTCATAAGTAACTGTTGTTCCAACTGAGTATGTCTTTGAATCGATTACATTGTGAGAATCCTTGTTAATAGAAATCTCGTAGTCACCAGCTTCAAGAACATAAGCCTTTGCGTGCTGATCATCATAAGAAGCCATATCTTCTACTGCAAAAGAGATTGTGATAGTCTCTGATGCGCCCGGCTCAAGCTTTGATGTCTTAGCAAACTCTACAAGGTTAGCTGAAGCCTTCTCGATTCCACCGTTCTCATAAGGAGGATTGTAATAAACTTCTACAACATCCTTACCTGCAACTGAACCTGTATTAGTAACTGTTACGTCGAAAGTGATCTGTCCATTTGACTCAGTAATGTCGCCCATTGTCTGCTCAAATGTTGTGTATGAAAGTCCATATCCGAAAGGATACTGAACTACATCGTCATAATTGATGAGACCTTCAACTGCTGCTGTCTCATAGAACTTGTATCCAACATAGATGCCTTCTACATAGTTTACAAAGCTTACGTCAGCTCTGGACTCAGCGCCTGTCATGAAGCTTGTCGAAATATATGCAAACTCATCCATGTTTGTATAGTTGAAATCACCAAAGTTGTTCCACCAAGGTGTCTGTGTAAGGTCATAAACATAAGTGTCGATTGTCTTACCTGAAGGGTTAACTTCACCGGCAACGATCTCACCAAGAGCCTTCATACCAACGTGACCCATTCCTGCTGCCCAGAGAACTGACTTGATCTGTGGGTGATCTTTTACAAAGCCAAGCTCAAAAGCATTTGCGCCGTTGTAAACAAGGATAACCTTGTCAAAGTTAGCACATACGAGGTCGATCATCTCTTCCTCTCTGTTTGTAAGTTCGAGATAGTGATCTCCGTTGTCCCAGTCATTGCCCTCGTTAAGAGTGTCATCATATACACCAGCTGTGTAGGTTGTTCCATCCTGATATGTTCCATTGATCATACCAACCATATCGTTTGGAAGATCGGCACCCTCACCACCAGAACGTGAGATAACAATCATAGCTGTATCTGAGTATGCCTTTGCGTTTGAAATAAGTGAATCTGTATAAAGACTTACATTTGGTTCCGGAAGTGTCCAGTCCTGAGCCCACATACCAACTTCAGGTCTGTCTGCCTTGTAGTCGGTATAGAACTTTGTAAGCTCTGAGTTAGTCTCAATTCCTGCTGAAGCAAGAGACTGTAAAATATCAATAGTAGCATAAGCTGAGTTAAGTGCTCCTGAACCTGCTCCACCAAGAATTGGATTTGTTGAAGCCCATCCAAAAACGTTAAGCTTGCTTCCTGAAGCTACAGGAAGTGTGTTTCCATCATTTTCAAGAAGTACGATGCCTTCTCTTGCGATGTCCTGTGCAAGCACTGTAGCCTCATCAGATGTAGATTTGCTGATGGTGCCCTTTCCGCTTACAAGATCAAGCATTGTGCTCATAGGTCCTGTCAGGATCATATTCACACAAACAACAATACCTGTCAGCATAGCAACAAGTGCTGTGCCTCTTACAAGTTTCTTAGTTGACTTCTTGAGCTTCATAACTGCGATCATGATAAGAAGCGCAACCGCAACTATGATTCCAATAGCTATCAAATAAGACTTGATTGATGTGATGACGTTCAAAACGTCACTCATGTTGATAGATAACATAGATAAACCTCCCTTTTATTTTTACCTGTGACTTGGTCAGGGTCACGGCATTAGTTTTTCTGCCCACACATTTGCACCGTGCGCAGTGGCAGATCTTACATAAATACTCTACCACGCAAAAAAAAATCGTGCCGTTCTTGTCACAAACGGTACGATTTTTGTCATGAAATGTATGAGTTCTTAGATGAAATTTCAGAAATCCGCACTTGCTACGGATTTCGTGAGAACTTGATTCAGGTGGCAAACAAGCCCTTCGACGTAAGTCGACTGGAATTGGCTTGTTTGCTGATATCTTGAATGTTTCATTCAAGATATCATGACTTCTTAGATGAAATTTCAGAAATCCGCACTTGCTGCGGATTTCGTGAGAACTTGATTCAGGTGGCAAACGTTTTAGCGTTCAGCGTGTTTCAGCTTCTTTTCCTCATACATATTGTTATCCATCTTCCTAAAGAAGCTGTCTATGTTATCCTTGTCATAATCATAAAGTGTATAGCCAATAGAAAGCGAAAGTTCATACTGACGGCATTCATTTTCATTGAAAACCTTAAGTTCATTTCTTATGTTCTCTACAATCTTCCGAAGTTCCTCATCAGAAGCATCCTTCATAAGAACTATAAACTCGTCACCGGCAAAACGGATAAGTATAGAGGTATCAGGCTTACTAAAGAGGATTACTCGTGCAACATCGATAAGTGCCTCATCTCCCACATGATGTCCAAAGGTATCATTGATAACCTTAAAGTAGTCCACATCCACCATGATACCGCCAAGTTTGCTATCGGCATTCTTGGAATATTTTTCCAATACATAATCAAGATACGCCCTGTTATACTGGCCGGTAAGGGTGTCCTGATAGGAAAACTCGTTCTGCATTGCCATATAAATAGAAGTAATACCAACAGCACAGGAAACCCAGATAAGAGAAACCCCGTAGAATACGATCTGCAGAATCGATCCCAAAATAATTGGACCCAGCATCAAAAAGATCGGGAAAAAACTGACTTTGTCATAACGACTTTCATACCTTTTGAGGATTATGACGCTGTATAGCATATAGAAAGCCTCAACCAGATAAAACGCATAACTAAGTGGCAGTCTGTGATATACATTATTAGAATCTATAACGTAAATAAGAGGGATAAAAAGATTAAGAACTGTGATTACAACCAGTATTGCCCCTGGAAGCGCCGCATATTTGTAAATTCTTTTTATTCTTGCTCTGCTGCTGTATAGCTTAAGATCAGTGTAGATGCACCAGGCCACGGCAAAAACAGGATTTGCTATAAAGCAATAGGTGTTACCGGCATGATTAATAAGCCTCATGAGAAATCCTGCTTTTCCATCGCTGTAAAACACAAGAAAATCCACTACGCAGGCAACAGCGGACAAAATCGCGATTATTGAAAAAATCTTAAATTCATCCCTTGGAGCAGATCTTCGTATCCTGCTGCTCACAAGCATTGCTATTATGAGGACAAGTCCCACATAATCAGCAACCGCAATGGCAAGAAGATTCATTTAAGGCCTCCTTGTGGAATAAGCATCTTAAGCTCAAACCAGTTGTCCTTAAGGTCAAAAGTAAGTGTCCCGTGATATTTTTCGACAGTATATCTTATACTCTTTAATCCAAAGCCATGATCTGCCTTATCTGCCTTGGTGGTGACAGGATAACCGTTTTTCATGGTGATATGATTCTCGCAGTAATTATTTATCTGTATGAGAACAAAATTCTTTTTCTGAGAAATGGTCAGATGGATAAGTCTCTTTTCCGGATCCTCGATCATTGTAACGCTCTCAATGGCGTTATCCAGTGAATTACCAAAAATCGTACATATATCCGCCACATGCATAAAATCAAGGATATCACCATCTGCAACACAGGTAATCTTGATGTTGTTGGCTCTGCAGTTCATCATCTTACCGGCGATCAGCGTATCCAAAACGCTGTTTCCCGTCTCAAGCTCAGGACTATAGGACTCAAGTTCCTGCTCAAGAGAATCAATCCATTTTTTCCTCTCCTCATCGCTCATTTCAGCCCGCAGCCCTGCAATCTGATGCTTAAGGTCATGATATTTCATATTGATGACATCAAATGTAGTCTGGTAATTCCTGTATTTATCATACTGGGCCTTTAGCATGGAGTGGATATTTCTCAGCTCTTTTTCCGCAAGAAGCTCACAGATACGGCTCTGATAAACATAGAGAATCATGATGCCCGCAATATCTACCAGCGTCCTTACGTAAAAGATATCTGCTGCAAGCCCTGCAGAAAAGGGCGTATTGGAAAAGACAAAGCTCAAATTACTAAAGGCAAAAACAAACACGGCTATAAGAACCGCAGCCCACAGCTCATGGGTATTTATCTCAAGCTGAAAAACTCCTCTTGTAATGGATACTTCCATGTAATGTGCCCATGTAAAAACAAGACCGTATACAGCAAGAAGTATCAGCACCTGAATAACGATGGAATTAGTCCTGCTACCAAAAAAGCAGGCAAGCTGCCATTCCAGTGAAGCCGCCAGTTCTGCCAAAAGAAAAGCCCTTGCACAGTAATAACCAATAACATTTCTGGTGTCGTCGCAGGTAAATCGCATATAGGCATACATGAAGCCTACAGCTATAAGCATACAGGGAATCCAGAAAGCAACAGGAAGTCCCTTTGTAAGCACAAGAAACATACTCTGAACGATAAGGGCTAGAATAGATGTCAGGATAAAATCCTCATTTTTTACCCTTCTCTTCAAAACTATGCAGTAAGTAAGGCAAGCCAGCCACTCTGCTATTGCAGTATATATTCTTGGAATGTCCTGATAAACAGTATTCATCCTAACCGCCTACTCATGAAAAAGCTGCCATATAATCAGTAAGTGCTGTCATAAAATCATTCTTGCGGGATCTGCTGATAAGGAGCTGTTTGCCTGCAATAAGGCAGCTTCCATTCTCAACACCATCCACATATTTAAGATTAACAAGGTACCCCTTGTTGCTTCTGAAAAAATTGTACTTGGAAAGCTGTTCCTCAAAGTCCTTTAATTTGGCTCTTACACTGAACTCGCCCCCGGTTGTATAGAAATTCAGGTTGTGACCTTCGCTTTCTATATAAAAGATATTGTCTATATCAAGTTTTTTTACCCCGGCGGACATCTCTATTGAGATTATCTTAGCGCTGCCCTTTTTCATCCTGCCGATGGCCCTGCCAAGCTTCTGGGAAAAGGCGAAGTAGCTTACAGGCTTAAGCACATAGTCCAGAGCGTCCACCTGATATCCTCTGATGGCATAATTGGTCATGTTGGTAATAAACATGATGACCACTTCCTGATCCAGCCTTCTTATCTCCTCTGCTGCGGTCATACCATCCATGAGCTTCATCTCAATGTCCATGAGGATGATGTCAAACTGTCCCCTATAGCCATTGGTAATCTCATCGCCATCGGTGAATCTGGTTATCTTAAAATAATTCCCGCTTTCAGCCTGATAACGATTTACAAACTCCACCAATTGACTTGCATATGAATCTTCATCTTCTACAATTGCTAGTTCAATCATGGGTCACTTTCTCACGCTGTGTTTTACTTGTTCATGAAGGTTCTTACATTGATACCGTTGACTTCAATGTGGTCGTCAACAGCAATCACAAGACACTGTCTTCCGTCAACTATACGGGATTCCACAAGATCTGTGCGATCAGGCTTTACCTTGATCACAACATCAGGAGTCTCAATGTCAAATTTCTTGGTGTTTGCTATGTTGCTGGCAAGAAGCGGATAGTCCTCATTACCCGCACATTTTGTGTAGTTCTCTTCAAAATAATTAAGTCTCTCCTCAGATACACCGCTGTCCTGAAGAAGCTGCTTAACATCGTTTTTGCTAAGTTCTAAAGGCTCAGGATCATCCTCGTGATCCTCTATCATCTGATTTAAGTTGTCATGAACATTTTTCATTATGTCATAATCGGCATCATCTCCAATGGTGTTCTGCACAACTGCATCGAAAATATCCTTCTGCTCAGGCGCTGAGATAGGTGCTGTGCCACCAAACATAGCCTCCACAAACTCAGGCTGAAGGTCATCAGGCTTCTTTGTGAAATAGAGCATGTTGTGGATATCTGTATCTCTCTCGATAAATGCAGGGAAAAGAAATCCCTTGGAAGGTCCCTCTACTATCCAGTCTCTGAACCTCTCCTCGATTGTATTCGTGGACTCGTTGTAACCAAGTCCTGCTTTTGACAGCTTTACAGGGCAGATACTGCAGAGGATGTAGTCATATATCTTTTCCGATGCATCCTCCATCTCGATGCCATCCCTTGTAATTCCGGGAATATCATATACGGCATGAACCACTATAATATAGTAATTTTCCCCGTTTATATAATTTGCGATGATCTTGTCATAGAACTCATCTAAGAGCTCGTCATCCTCAAGTTTGGAATTTCTCAAAGTTAAAAGAAAGTCCTGAGTACCCCCTGGCTTTTCCTGGTCAAGAGGGAACTCAAGACTGATAAGGTTCTTGCCAAAGGTACCTGCAAGGGTATGTTGAAAAATATCCAGATACTTAAACATCTCCTCTTCCGGGAGCTGTCCGAAGGCTTTTCTGAAGGTAAGTCTCTTGTTCTTCTCATGATCAACATAGCATCCGCATATGTGATCAATAGTACACCTGTCCGGTGTAAACTGCTTCTTAATTTCAAGTGTTTCCGCTTTATTCATTTTTGTTTTTTACTTCCCTTTATCCATAAATTTGTCGCACATATCCTTTGCGAACTGCACAGGATACAGCTGGACCATAATGGAATCGATAAGGTCCCCTATGGTCATTCTAAAAGCTATTTTAACAAATTTATCGTAGGTTGTATCAAACATTTTTTCAAAAACTTTGATGCTCTCAACGTCAATCTGATTAACTACAGGAGTACTGATATCTGTAGCTACTCCAAGCATTGAAGAAAGTGACGTAGCACTTGTTCCCATCATCTGATTCATAGCCTCAGATGCTGCAGAAAGATGAAGTTCCGAAATCTCTCCGGAAGTATTGGTGCCATCTCCGCCCATCATCAGATCAGTCATAACCTCTACATCATGCTCTTTAAGGACCAAAACATTGTTCCCCTCAAGGCCCTTTACATAATGGATCTGCACGAAAATACAGGTCTTTTCATAGTCATCAAGGGCTTCACTTCTCTTTATGACTTTAACATTGGGAGTAGTGATATCTACTTTTCTGTTAACCATCATACTAAGAGTGGTCGCAGAATTTCCCATGCTAATATTTGCGATTTCACCGAGAATATCAACCTGTTCATTAGTTAAAAATAATTCTTCCAAGATCAGCACCTCCATTGTGAAATGTGTGAAAACCCTAATAACATTTTAGATTATTTATTTCAATATTGCAAAGGAGATTCACGCTTATAAGTAAAGCTTTATACAATTTTAAGATTATTTTTACGTGATGGGATATATCTTCGTTTGCTTCTCTTTTTTGATCACGTTTGATTACATGGTATTAATTTGTGATTATTTTATAAATAATTGATTGATTGTTTGTGATTATTTATGATTGTATATGATTATTTTCTGTGCTACTATCAAGATGTATGAAACGGTAATTATCTTGCAAATTCGGGTAAATACCCATTTTATTAAAGAAAAAATCACAAATAATCATCGGGGGTTCTATGTTAACAGAAGAACGACGTAATCTGATTGTTTCCTTTATAAATGAAAAAAATGCAGTGACGGTTCAGGAACTGATGCAGGAGTTTGATGCTTCCGCAGCCACCATCAGAAGAGACTTAAATGTTCTTCACGATGAGAAAAAAATCGTCAAGGTTTTTGGCGGGGCTACTTCCATTGCCAGCTCTGATGTGAATACCTTTGAGCCCAGTGTCAGCGCAAAGGCAACTCTTCATGTGGATGAGAAGGAAGCCATCAGTAAATATGCCGCATCCCTCATAAATGATGAGGATTTTGTCTACATTGATTCAGGTACTACGACCCTGGAGATGATCAAATATATTGATAATTCTAAGGCCAAGTACATCACCAACGGAATCGTCCATGCTAAAAGACTTTTGGAAAAAGGTCTTTCTACCATGATAATCGGAGGAAGATGTAAGCAGTCCACCGAGGCCATCATTGGTCCCGACTGTATAGAGGGCATCAGCAAATACCACTTCACAAAGGCTTTTATGGGAACAAACGGAATCTCTTTAAACGCAGGTTTCACTACTCCCGATGTGGATGAGGCCCTTGTAAAGGCTGAGGCTGTAAAACACGCCTACATCTCCTACATCCTTGCAGACCACAGCAAATTCGGCCAGGTAAGCTCCGTTACCTTCGCAGACATTGCCAGCTGCTGCATCATTACAGACCGCGAGGTCAGCAAAAACTACTCAAGCAAAACAATTGTGAAAGTTATAGGTGAATGACATCTTAAACCGGAACTGCAAAAACGCGCATTTTCTGCGTTTTTCATAAGAAAGAGATTCACTTCTCACCAATTTTATGGAGGACAAACATGATCTACACTGTTACGTTCAATCCAGCTATTGATTACGTAGTGCGAATGTCGGAGGATCTTTTACCCGGCATGACAAACCGCTCCGATTCCGAGGAATGCTATTTTGGCGGAAAAGGAATCAATGTATCTACCATCCTGAAAAACCTTGGGCTTGAAAACACAGCTCTCGGCTTTGTGGCAGGCTTTACCGGAGCAGCCATAGAGGAAAGCGTAAACAAAAGAGGTATCAAGGCTGATTTTGTAAAGCTTCCCGAGGGAATCTCCAGGATCAATGTAAAGATCAAGGGAAAAGAAGAAACTGAGCTTAATGCCCAGGGCCCTAAGATTCCTGATGAGGCTCAAAAAGAGCTCTTCAAAAAACTGGATCAGCTAAAGGACGGCGATACTCTCATTCTGGCAGGAAGTATTCCAAATTCACTGCCCAGCGACGTTTACGAGAAAATCATCGAGCAGGTTCAGGACAGAAAAATCGATGTCGTTGTGGATGCGACCAAGGACCTTTTAAAGAACGTCCTAAAATATCATCCATTTTTAATAAAACCGAACAATCACGAGCTTGGTGAAATGTTCGGAAAGGTGCTTAAGACAGACGAAGAACTGGAGGAACATGCAAAAAAGCTTCAGGAAATGGGAGCAAGGAACGTACTCATCTCCATGGCTGGCGACGGTGCAATGCTGATCGCCGAAACCGGTGAAAGGTTCCGCATAGGTGTTCCAAAGGGAAAGGTCAGAAATTCCGTTGGTGCAGGAGATTCAATGGTTGCAGGCTTCATAGCAGGCTACCAGAAAAATCACAACTACGAAGAAGCCTTGAAAATGGGCACTGCTGCAGGAAGCGCCACAGCATTTTCGGATGACCTGGCAACAGGAGAAGCAATACTAAGCATTTTTCAAAATCTGTAACAGTATTATTCGGGGAAATCATCAAAACTGTAAAATTGCGTAAAACGCATAAGGAGGGACTAATGAAAATCACAGATTTACTAAAAAAGGACGGCATTAACCTAAATGTCGACGCAGCAGATCAGAACGCTGCAATTGATGCTCTCATCGAGCTTCATGAGAAGGTTGGAAACTTAAATAACGTTTCCGCTTTTAAAAAGGCAATTCTTGCCAGAGAGGATAAGGGTTCTACCGCTATAGGCATGGGAATTGCTGTTCCTCACGGCAAATCCTCCGCAGTATCCACTGCAGGTGTTACAGCCATCACAATTCCTGAGGGAATCGACTACAAATCCCTTGATGGTGCACCAAGTAAACTGTTCTTTATGATCGCTGCTCCGGACACAGCAGCTGATACACATCTTGAAGTATTGTCAAAGCTCATGACTCTGCTTATGGATTCAAAGTTTGCAGCAAAGCTCATCGATGCTCATACTCCCGAGGAGTTCCTTTCCATCATCGATGAGAAGGAAGCTGAAAAGGACAAGGAAGAGGCTGCAAAGAAAGCTGCTGCCGCTGCAAAGGAAGCTCCTAAGGCTGCTCCAAAGAAGCTCCTTGGCGTAACAGCCTGCCCTACCGGTATCGCACATACCTTCATGGCAGCTGAAGCTCTTGAACTCAAGGCAAAGGATATGGGGCTTAATATCAAGGTGGAAAAAGACGGTTCTGCCGGAGCAAAGGATCCTCTCACAGCTGCAGAAATTGCTGACGCAGACGTTATCATCATTGCCTGCGACAAAAATATTGATATGGGTAGATTCGATGGCAAAGATGTTATCATCACCTCCACAAAGGAAGCCATCCATAATCCTGAAGGACTTATAAACAAAGCCGTAAATGGTAACGTTACAAAGTATCATCACACAGGTCAGGTTGCCAAGGCTGATGATTCTGCTAACGAATCCGTTGGAAGAAGAATTTACAAGCACCTTATGAACGGTGTTTCCCACATGCTTCCATTCGTTATCGGTGGTGGTATCCTGATTGCTATCGCATTCCTGTTGGATGACTACTCAATCGATCCAAGTAACTTTGGTTCAAACACTCCTATAGCTGCATGGTTCAAGTCCATCGGCGGAACAGCCTTTGGCTTCATGCTTCCTATCCTGGCAGGGTTTATTGCTCAGAGTATTGCTGACCGTCCAGGTCTTGCAGTTGGTTTTGTAGGCGGCGCTCTTGCCAGCACCGGTGCTACTTTTGCAGCCCCGGGCGGCAATGTTCCATCTGCTTTCCTTGGCGCTTTGGTTGCAGGTTTTGCAGCAGGTTACATAGTTCTTTTCCTTGAAAAGATCTGTGAAAAACTTCCACAGGCCCTTGAGGGAATCAAACCGGTTCTCATCTATCCTCTCTGCGGAATCCTTGTTATCGGCCTTGTAATGTGCGCTATTAACCCTGTTGTTGGTGCCCTTAACGCCTGGATCACAGGAATCCTCAACGGAATGGGAACAGGTTCAATGGTTATCCTTGGTATCCTTCTTGGAGCTATGATGGCTACTGATATGGGCGGTCCTCTCAACAAGGCTGCTTATGCCTTCGGACTTGCTAACCTCGCAAACCAGAATGAAGCCGGTTACATGATCATGGCTGCTATCATGGTTGGCGGTATGGTTCCTCCGATTGCAATTGCCCTCGCAACAATCTTCTTCAAAGATAAATTCACACCTGCTGAGAGAAAGTCCGGACCTGTAAACTTTATCATGGGTCTCTGCTTCATCACTGAAGGAGCAATTCCTTTTGCAGCTGCAGATCCACTTCGCGTAATTCCTTCACTTATGATCGGTTCCGGAGTTGCCGGCGCTCTCTCAATGGTATTTAAGTGCACACTTATGGCTCCTCACGGTGGAATCTTCGTATTCCCTGTTGTTGGAAACGTGCTTATGTATCTTGTAGCTCTTCTTGCAGGATCTGCCGCAGGATGCCTGATGCTCGGTATTTTAAAGAAAAAAGTTGACGATTGATTCCCGTTAATTATGAAAGGAGAAATAGATAATGGTATCACAGAAAATTACAGTTACAAATGAACAGGGAATGCACATGCGTCCGGCAAGTCTTTTCAGCCAGACCATGACTCCTTTTGCTAGTGATGTAAAGATTTTATTCAACGACACAGCTTATGACGCAAAGAGCGTTATGATGCTCATGAGCGCCTGCATCAAATGTGGCGCCGAGATAGAGGTTCAGTGCGATGGCCCGGATGAAGCCGACGCCCTGAAGAAAGCCATCGAACTCATCGAGAGCGGTCTCGGTGACTAAAGGCCGGAATCAACTGTGTAATACATATATGACTTCGATTCATATATGTATTATCACAGATGCTTCCTCACTTATACATCCTAAGTAACTACTCTAAGAGCATCTTATACGGAGGTACACATGTATAAAGGAATTGCAGCATCACGTGGAATTGGCATAGGAAGCGTATGCGTGATCGTTGAACATGATCTGACTTTTGAGAAAAAGAAAATCGAAGACACTGCTACTGAGAAAGAAAGGTTTACTACTGCTGTCGAAACCTTCAAATCTGAGACCATGGCCATGGCTGAGGATATAAAAAAGCGCCTTGGTCCAAAAGAAGCTGAGATTTTACAGGGGCATCTTGTAATGATCTCCGACCCTACCATGTCCGGAGAAATGGGCAAGATGATCGATGCGGGCCAGTGTGCTGAATCCGCTGTTGAAGCAGTATGTGATATGTTCATCGGTATGTTTTCCAAGATGGACGATGACATGATGCGCCAGAGAGCCTCAGATATCAGCGATATCAAGGTCAGCCTTCTGAAGCTTCTTTTAGGAATAAAGGATATAGATATCAGCAAAGTTGAGCCTGGAACCATCCTTGTGGCAAAGGACCTGACTCCGTCCATGACCTCACAGATCAACAAGGAGAACGTTGCAGGTATCATAACTGAAGTTGGCGGAAAGACTTCCCACTCTGCTATTCTGGCAAGAGCTCTTGAAATCCCGGCTGTCCTCTCTGTTCCTGATGTTACTACACTGGTAAAAGACAAGGATACAGCCATAGTTGATGGTACTGAAGGCATAGTTTACATCAATCCTGATGGCGATGTTCTTTCCAAGTACATCATCAAACGTGAAGACTTTATCCGCAAACAGGCTGAGCTTAAGAGTTTTCTTGGAAAGCCCACTGTCACAGCCGATGGCAATGAGGTTGAGCTTTTCTGCAACATCGGAACTCCAAAGGATGCCAAAAAGGCTATAGAATGCGACGGCGAAGGTGTAGGTCTTTTCCGCTCAGAATTTCTTTTCATGGACAACACTCATCTCCCAACAGAGGAGGAGCAGTTTGCAGCATATAAAGAAGCAGCAGTTACCATGGGCGGTAAGCCAATAATCATCAGAACTCTTGATATCGGCGGCGACAAGGACATTCCTTATCTGAACATGAAAAAAGAGGAAAATCCATTCCTTGGCTACAGAGCCGTAAGATACTGCCTCGGAAATGAGGACAGCTACCTGGTTCAGCTAAGAGCTATAGTTAGAGCCAGCGCCTTTGGCAAAGTTAAGATCATGGTTCCTCTGGTTACCTGCGTAGATGAAATAAGAAAGGTAAAAGAACTGGTTTCCGGAATCAAGAAGGACTTTGATGAAAAAGGTATAGACTATGACAAGAGTATTGAAGTCGGATGCATGATCGAGACTCCTGCTGCCTCACTTATCGCTGATCTTCTGGCAAAAGAGGCTGACTTCTTCTCCATCGGCACCAACGATCTTACCCAGTACACCATGAGTGTCGACAGAGGAAATGCAGATGTAGCTTACCTTTACTCCACTTTCCAGCCATCGGTTCTCCGTTCCATAAAGCACATCATAGAGTGCGGACGAAATGCCGGAATTCCTGTTGGAATGTGCGGAGAAGCTGCAGCCGATCCTTTGATGATCCCACTTCTTATTTCCTTTGGACTTACAGAATTTTCCGTAAATCCTGTACTTGTCCTCACAGCCCGCTGCATCATCTCCAAGTGGAGCAAAGCCGAAGCTGATGCCCTGACTTCAAAGGTGATGGAACTGAGCACAGAAGCTGAAATCGTTGCAGCTTTAAAAGAAGCTTCCAAAGAGTAAGTATAGTCTGAACGAACATAAAGAAAAACAGGAGAGCCTAATCGCAAATCTCTCCTGTTTTTCTTTATGCTATGAACATGAAACCTTTTAACTCATGCTTCATATACCATACCGCAATTTTCACAGCGAACTCTTGCACCGGAATATCTGGTGTGTTTGCAGTTTACTCCGCAATGCTTGCATTTCATAACAACTGTAGTATTATCTCCACCGTTGTTGCCGGCACCACCGGTAGCCATTTCAAGCTCATCCTCTGTTAATATCTTTCTTTTTTCTTCTGACATGATAATGATTCCCCTTTCTATCTAAAAAATCCAAATATTTTTCATATAATTCTTTTCACTTATTTATACGAACCAAATCAAAATCCGGCAAAACTTTTTGCAATTCAGTCATGCATTTTGCTGGTCCATTATCCGAAGTAGTTTTCAAAAAATTCTATCAATCCATGCCCAGATATTTAAAGCACAGAGTCGTCATGTCATCGTACTGCTCTGAATTTCCCACAAACTCAGTCGCTTTCCTTCTGACATTGTCATCAAGCTCTTTTAGCGACGCCTTGTTGTTTTCATTCAGTGCCTCCAGCATCCTTTTTTCGCCGAAGAGGTCATCACTTTTAGCCTGAGCCTCTGTAACACCATCAGTGTAAAGATACAGGGTATCGCCCTTTTCGAGAGTCACGGTATTAAGCGAATATCTGACAAATTCAAGAGCTCCTACCAGCATGCCGTGGATGTCCTCTTCAATGACAAAGCCCTTATCACCTCTTTTCACTGCGGCATACAGATGACCACCGTTTACGAAATTAAGTACTCCCGTGGAAAGAGTAATGACCCCCATCCATACGGTAATAAACATGCCGTCGTCGCTCTCTTCGCAGAGTTTTGCATTGGCTTCATTCATTGCTGCCACCACATCTCCGCCATGAAGCATCATCTGGAATTTGAGCACCTGCTTGCCAAGAGCCATAAACAGTGCTGCCGTGATTCCCTTACCTGACACATCACCGATCATTATTGCAAGATGATCATCGTCCAGATAATAGAAATCGTACATATCACCGCCCACATCCTTTGCGGGTATCATCTTTGCATAGAGCTCATACCCCGGACGGTTGCAATAATCCGGCTCAACCTGCGGAAGCATCTTGGCCTGGATCTGGGCTGCAGCCTTAAGCTCTGTTTCAATTCTCTCCCTATCAGAGGTATAGGTCACAATCTCATTTACATAGTCCTTCATTTTAAGGGACATAATGTGAAAAGAGTTTGCGAGCTCCTCAATCTCATCTCCTGTCCTGTAGATATCCTCCATTTCAAAGGCCATATCTTCACCAACAAAGCCCCTTACTGCCTTTGACATGCGGAGGATGGGTGCCACTCTTTTTTTAGCAAAAAGACTTGCCACCATTATGCCAAACAGCATGAACGCAAAAAGTATCAATAAAGCCCAAATAGCAGAGCGCCTGAAATCAGCTGATAAATCCGTTATCATGTTTTCAGTGGACTTGTCCATATCCTTAAGGAGTCTTTGCGTTGGTGCAAGCACTTCATCTGCCGAAACAAATAAAAGCTGTATCCATCCAACTGTTTCTATTGGAGCATGTGCCACATAATAGAGTTCATTATCAACCTCAACTACATCTACCCCGGTCTCACCTGAAAGAGCACAGTCAATGACGTTCTTAAGTCCCTCATTAACCGAATCCCTTATATCTTCGTCAAGATTATTCCTCATTCTCAGTTCTCCCGCGGTTTTGGGAGAAGACACCAGCTGGCCTGTGTTACTTACCAATATGGAAAAACCCTTTTCTCCGATATTTCTTTCATTCATCATTCGGGATAATTCATTAAGCCATGCGGATCCATTGATAACAGCAGCCAGTTCGCCATCAATATAAACAGGAACGCCAAAGCATAATTCCTGAAAATTATATAATTCACTTTGTATTGCCGGTGTATAATAAACATCCCCGGTTTCCACTGCGCCTTTATACCAGGGTCGGGTCCTGGCATCATAGTTCACTACCTCTCCATTTTCATCAAACTTCATGGCCGACAGTGCATCCATTATTATCATCACCCCATCCGGAGTGGCAATGCAAACATCATAGGTATAATCATTTTTTCCACTAACAATTTTCTCCATGATCGGGGAAAGATTTGCCAGTTTCTCCATAATCTCAATAGTACCTGGATCTGCATTTTCCCTTCCATCCGGGAAAAGAATCTGCAGTGTATTTTTACCGCGATTTTCTTTACTAGGAGGGTTAACCTTTATTCTCTCGTAATTTTCAGGATTTTTGAACACATCTTCTACCTGAGTCTCTAAAATCCTGATGTTTTTCTCCATGGACAGGAATTCATCATCTGTCTTATCAGCAGCCCATGTGATCAACTGCAAAAGAGAAGCTTGTGCCACTTCAGACATCGAGTTTTCGCACTCTTCCTGAACAAGATCTATCTGTTTTTCCTCTTCAAGGATCACAGCTTCCCTTATCATGGCAACACGAATATGGGATATTATCTGAAAGACAACTCCCATAATGATTGCGGCAATCACAACAAATCTGATAAGTTTTCCTTCAAGCCCCTTTGGCAGCAGCTCCTTAAGCTTTTTCATTCATCAGCCCTCAGCTTTTTGAACCTCTAAAAATGAAGTAAAACCGCTAAGCTTCAAAACGTCATAAAAGACTTCGTTGACATTTTTAAGAACCATTTTCCCTTTCTTTTTGTCCAGCACCTGAAATACCTTGAGTAGGACACGAAGTCCTGCAGAGGATGTATAATCGTTTTTTGCCATGTCAAAAATGACATGATTCACATCATCAAGTTCGCCCTCCAGTTCTTTGTCCAGCTCCGGAGCCGTATTTATGTCAAGAGCCCCTTCGATAAATACTGTAATTTCATCTCCTTCTTTCTTTTTGGTAATAGTCATAAGCTTTCTCTCCTGTTTTCTCAACGTTTCATGGCAAATGCATTAAACAGCTTCTCTACAGTATCCATGGAAGTATCTCCGATAAGTTTTTCAAGTCCCATGACACTCATAACCGTGACAGCCATAAGTTTGGATTCCGCCATCGGGTTATACTCACTTGCACTGAAAACTATGGACTGAGCCATGGACATACCGGTATTCTCTACAAGCTCCGAAGTGTGCTCATAGCCCTTGGCATCGGATATCATATCTATAACGTTGGTATCAGCTGTCTTTGGATCAGAGACTTTATTGAACCTGTCGTACAACGCTGTATTACCGGAAGCCTGGTAGCCATTCTTTATCTTTTCAACCTCCAGTTTTCCTGCGTCGGTATGGACGAAGTAGTCCTTCAAAGCATTTCTGTCGGCAAGAACACGGATGGCAAACATGGCAAATTCAAGACCTGCCTCAACTGCATTTATGATTGCTTCAGATCCAATGCCGAGCCCAAGGCCAATAAATCTGGCAGTATCTGTAGCTGTCTTTATTACATTATCAGCAATCCCGATTCCCTGCATGGCTTTAGTAATGGAAGCAGCTGTATCAGCCAAGCCCTGATTCTTATCGGCAGCCTTTTTAGCCTTTGCTTTCTGCGCTTCATCAAGCCTTCCTCGATCCTTTGCCTTGTCAAGCTTCTTCTTATCCTCTTCCTTAAAGCTTTTGCTCTCATCCTTTACCACATTAAGGGTACGGATATTTGAAGCACAGGATGCTATGTTCATCACATTATCGGATACACTCTTTACATAAGTTATGCCCCTCAAAGTAGAATCGATATAATTTGAAGCGCGCTTCTTATAGTCAAAGAACTTATTGGAAAGCTCTGTGATCTTTTCGGCGCTTTCTTCTCCGACCATCTCATTTAAAGTCTCTTCATATACCCTGGTCACATACTCATCCGCTGCTTTTTTCAGGTCCTCGAGGTACTTCTGCTTATCTCCGTTTTTTTCAACGCTTACGTTTGCAACCTTTTCGTCGAAAAATTTGTATGCAGCCTTTTGCATCGTATAATCTACCAGGTCGATCAGATCTGAAAGTTTTTCCGGACCGATCTTTTTAACAATCTTCTCTACTTTCGGTACAGTCTTCTCAATTTTTTTGGCCTTTTCTACTGTATTATTGAGGGTATCTCTGATGTCATCCTTCTTTTTGTCAGTTTTGGTTCCTTTTATCTCTTTCTCTACCAGGTCATTTGATTCAGGCAAAAGCTGTTGATTTTCCGGATTCCCATTACCATCAAAAACAGCATCATAATATTTGCTCAGTTTATCCACAAGTTCTTCTGCTGATCCGTTTTTATTAATAAAGGAATCTATTTTGTCTGTTAATTTCTTATATTGTTCATATTTTTCATTTTGATATTTTCCGTTGAACGCCTTACTCTCTTTATTGAAATATGCCGTTTTATCTCTCAGATTCTGAATGCCATTTCTAACTGTACCGTCCTTACTAAAGCCTACAATTTTAGTCACATCGTCAGCAGCCTTAAGTCCTTTTTCGATTTTACCCAAAGTATCACTTACGGCTTTAGTCTTATCCTTGGTAATCTTTCCTCCAAATATGAAAAGCTTTCTTGCCCACTGATTTCCCGTACGATGGAAGTTCTTTCTGAGGAAACCATAATTCATGTTAAGGTGACCATTTTTCTGAAGGTCTCCGGCGCCACGATATAACAGAGCATTACCTTCAGTCATCTCAAGCTCTTCTGATGCTCTGTTTACAAAGTTAAGGGCCCTCTTAAAGAGTTTCCAGTCGATTGCCGTACTCCTTCTCATTATAAAGTTGCGCTCATAGGAAAAAATCTTCGAAAGGTCTTTTTCCTTTGAGAGCTTGATCCTATCGGAAATCTGAGTGGTAAAGAGCATCTCCATGGCCCTATAATACTCGCCCTCTTCCAGCTTAAGGCCAATATTGTCTTCCCTGTTGGCATCGATGAACTGATCGATAAGCTTGTCTCTTCCGATCTGATTTACATAATTTCTTTCCTTTATACCCATGAAGTTCTTACAATAGTCTTTCTTGGAAATATCCAATATATCCCTGTTGCAAAGAGCTTTGAAGAACAGTACTTTCTGCTGTTCTGTGAGGGCATAGTAACCCGCCAGAGCGCTGCTGATATCCTCTCTGTCTCCGTTCTCATTATCCTTGTCAGCCTGACTTTTTATCTTCTCCTCAAAGTTGATCTGCTTGAAATCATTCTTATTGGCAAAACTATCCTGAAGTTCTTTATGGGCCTCTATTGCCGGTTTGTTGCCACTGTATTTGATAAGACTCGGGGAATTCTTCAAAGCTTTTACAGTAGCACGTCTTTCCTTGATCTCATCAAGAAATGAAAACGCCCTGCCCAGAAGATCCCAGTCAACTATGGTCTTACGATTAAATGACTTGTTCTCAAAGCAGTCTCTTGTTATATCCTTTCCGGCGAAGTTCTTATCGTCTCTTAGCTGGAAACTGAGGGCAGTTGTAATAGCCTTAAAGCAGGCTTCGCTGTTATCTGTATCCTTCAGTACTTCTGCAGAAACATCTGCGTCTCCGGACAGTGCTTCCAAAAGAGCATTTCGCTCCTCCTGCTCTACATGAAGCTCTGCCCCTGATTCTTTTTGAACGCAGCTTACATCAAGAAGTGTACGCTTCTGAAGAATATGCACAAGAATCCTAAGATCGCCCTCATTCATTTTCTGAAGCCGATCCATATATTTTTTCAGGGTATTATTGAATGTAGCGGTCTTGTCATATTTGGCAGCTCCTTTAAGCACAGCCAGAGGACCAGTATAGACTTTTTTCGCTGAAGTCAGCAGAGCATCAGTTACAAGAGTACTTGTGGCTTTCACGTCATCCTTGACAAAATCAAGGAGTCTGTCCCTTACACTAAGAGCAGAAAGACTCTTTCCCCTTAAGGCATCCACCATAGGAAGCTGCGGCTTATTAAACTTTGTAGAGGCAGTATAGACAGAGGTATAGCTGTCTGAAATTCTCTCCATGTCCTTCTGGCCGAAAGCTCTCTTTTTGGCTGAAATAGTTCTGGCAAACCTGAGGGCCTTATCAAATGCCACTTCATCCATGGCATATTCTGTAGTTCCATAGCTGGTTACACCATAATCTATCAGCTTGTTTACTGCCTCTCTGTAATCAATGTTGAAGTGATATTCCTTGCCCTCCACATAATTCTGGATCTCTGCAGTGATCTTATCAGTCTGTTTTTTCCTGCTCTTTTCTGCCTTGGCAAGAACCATGGTGCCTTCTGTATCATAGCCTGTGGCACCCTTATCAAGGAACATGAGTCCAACTGCAAACAGCTGCTTCTGCTCCTCATCCAATGCCTTATACTTATTAAATTTTCCTTTGAAGACATACAGGTTTTTATCTATAAGGTTGGAAAGTGCTTTTTCATCTGTCTTTTGTCTTTCAAGAGATGTCTGCTCAGCTACTTGCGTTTCTTTCTGCGTTACCTGTAAAGAGTCTGATTCCAGATACTTTCTGAATTCTTTCTTTTCAAATTCCTTTAGTTTTTCTTTCCACAGTTTCTCGTCAAAGTCATTCTTATCATTGAGTTCCTTTATGACATCAGGCATGAAATACTGTCTAAGAGCCAGCATCTTTCTGTCAAAATGATGTTCAGGAAGATTAAACTCTTTTTTCATAGCCGGATCAGCGCTGTTCTTAAAGATTTCCATAAATCCGGGACGGATTACTTCCATTACCTTGTTCCAGTAATCCACATAACGCTTACTGTCATCAATGATAGACTCCACGCGCTTTGCTACGTCATAATCATTTGTCTTGGAATGGTCCAGAGTTTTTCCATTCTCATCCCGCACTCCAAGGCCTGTCATGAGCATGGTACGGAGATTTGTGCTGATTGCCTGGATTTCCTGATCAAGGGATGGATCCTTCGATTCTTTTTCCTCAAAGTCCTTGAGCTTCTTATAAGTGCTCCTGAAGGCCTTATAACCCTCTGTATTCCTTAATTCTTCTATGCTAAGATTCTTTGGCTCATCAAAAAAGTCCTTTACCTGCTCCGGATCTCTATAGAGTCTTACAATGAACATAAGAGCTTCTTCATCGGACATTCCGGGGTCATTTACACGGCTACGCCTCAAAAGATCATACATTCTTCTCATGGCCATGGCATGTTTATATAGGGTGCCTTTGAAGACATAGGTTCCGGTAAGTTCAGGGAAAATACCGCCTGTTGCACCTTTCTCCACAAGAGCGTCTTTAAGAACCTGCGGAAGATCAAGCTCATCACAGTACTCGTTTACCTTCTCCTTCATACTATCCAGTCGGGATTTGTCCAAAGTAATGGGTTTTGCTCCATTTTGGTCTACTCTTATGAGGGTCTTTCCCTGACGGACTTCTTCAAGAACATGATCGTTAAACTTAAGGAACTTAAGCCTTTCAGTTATGCCCTTTTCCTTCTGGGCTTTGATTTTCTCCTTTGCCTTTTTCTCTTCCGGAGGATCCGCTACTACCTTATCCTTGAACTCATTAGTTATCGCTGCCTCGATTTCTGTCTTCTTTTCATCAGCCGTAATTTCCACTCTACGCTTATGATATTCGGCAGTGATCATAGCTTCGAGCATATCCTTGTTCGTAAGGAATCCAAAGCTGATATCATCGTTTACCATGGCATAGGGCTTCTGCATTACGACGTTTTTTAAGAGTATTGCCTTGCTTCCTGTATACTTATCCTTCTTTATCAGATCATCCAATAAATTTGATGCACGATCAATTGCATCAACAACGCTGATACCTCCTGCGGGAGTCACTCTAAAAAGTTTGTCCTGAAATACAGTGAGCTGCTCTGCAAAAAAGGCAGCATCTCCCTTTAAGTTACCATCAAAGATGTTCCTTAAATACATGTGGGCATACTGTTTCCTTGCTACACCAGAAATATAGTTTCCTTTTTTGTCACCCTTTTTTCCCGCCTTTTTGCAGCCCGCCATAAAATCTGCCAGCTTTATATCCAGCGTAAAAAGATAATTCTTAAAGGACTCCGGTCCCTTTAACAGTTCTGCGTATACCTCCGGAATATTTATGATAAAAGGAATGAGCTCTTTATACTTTTCCTCGCCGTAGCTCTCAAGAACCTTCACGCCCTCATCATATGATTTTTTAGCTTCTTTGACCTTAGATGCATTATCAACGTCCTTCAGGTCATCGCCAAGTTGTTTGATCTTGTCAAAAGCTTCGTTCCAATCCTTTACACCAAACCTCTCAATATTTCTTCTCTGGACCCTAAGCCGCAAACTCTCGCTCATATCATCCGTGATATCGATAATACCTGACATGAACCATCTGAATTTTTCTGCATATCTGTCCAGCTCAGTTTCAGGAATACCTCTTCCCCATAGTGCTATTGCAAGGTCTTTCTTCCTTGCCTCAAACCTTTCATTCTCAAGCTTTTCCTGTTCCTTAAGCTCGCCCTTGGTATTCTTATAGGCAGCATTAAGAGCACGGTATGGAAGATAAATATTCTTTCCATCCCCTGCTAAATGCACCAGGAACTTATTATCCAGTTTATGCCCAATATTCTCGAGCTTCTGCTTCTCTTCCCTTACCTTTCTCTGCTGTACCGGAAGATTCTGGGAATCCGAATAGAATCTTCTTTCCCTGTACTCCCTTAAGGATAGCGGCTTAAATCCCGCAGGTCTTGCGATGATTGCCTTTAATGCCTTCAAAAAATCGCTTTTCTTCATGGCGCAGGAGCTAGCCATCTTCTTATCAAGCTCCTCCCACTGCTGCTCGCTAAGGAACAGCTTTTTCTTCTCCATGAGTTTGCGGCCTTCTTCAAGATTGCTCCGGATATCCTCAGCTGTCTTTTTATGCTTTTTCTTCCAGTACTTATTGTCCTTGGTGGCAAAAAGATCAGGTGAATTATTGGTCATCTTGCTTAAGAAGGCATCTCTGTAGATTTCTTCTATCTTGAGGCTGTCCATCAGCTGACTGAGCTGTCTCTCTACTCTGTATTCCTCAGGAGCAACGTAGGGCAGCATCTCAAAAAAGATATCTACCTGTGCCATGACCTGCTCCTGATTTTCAAACGCCCTTAACGGACCAAGATTTGCTAAGAGTTTTTCTTTGATTTTTCCACGGGTAGCTGCGGAAAACTTCTTTTCAAGGCGCTCCTCTATCAGTTTGTCCGTCTCTTTTGCCTGACTTTCCTGAGCAGCCAGAATTGCCTCAAATACCATGGGTTCATCATTGGTTATCATGACCTCCATGGAAGCATATTTGTAAAGATTTTTGAAATCTGCAGGAATCTGAAGTTTTTTACATATCTTATCCCGCTTTTCTTTATAGCCGGCTATTAGCTCGGCATTTTTAGTTTTAAAGTTTTCACAGATCTGATCTGCCTTTTTTATAAAGTCCTCGGGCTTTGAGAAAAGATCTTTCTCCGTAACCTCATCAATTATTTGTTTTTCCAGTTCATCTCTGAGCCAGGGCATGCCAAGGGTAATGTCCTTTTTTCTGTCAAGGATCATAGGTATGGCAATCCTGTTAGCAACAAGGCGATTGTTCTGATTCTCCATAAAAGCAAGAAAATCGTTCTTGTCGTCCTTAGTATCCAGCTTTTTACCCTCAACCAACTTACTTAAGTATTGGCTGTAATCCTTTGCAATCCAGGTATCTGCTGATTTCTTTACTTCCTCAGCAGGAACCTCCGCCTTCAGCTGACCGGTCTCTATGATCTTGTTTATATCCGCAGCCATGTTATTGGCTTTAATAAGTTCCTCAGTTTCTTTTATCTGAGCATCTGTATAGTTCTGTCCTTTTAGCTCCAGCCTGCGGGCTTCTTTTTCTCCCAGCGTTTTTAACTTCTCATCGATCAGAACCTCCATCTGATTTAGGAGATTTTTTATGCGCAGAGCTATCTGCATTCTGCGCTCTCCCTTTTCAGAGAATAAATACCCGGAATGGCCGAAAATATAGCTGTTTACAGCCTCTTTTGCCTGATAGAAAGTCTCAAAAAAGGGCACCGTGGGCTGAATCAGCGAATTAGCATCAAAGCCTTTGGTTGGTGCAAGCAAAAGCAGCCTGTCAACTTTGGATGACATCAGCTTAAAGGATTCTGATTTGCTGTCCTTATCATTAAGGAGCTGATCCCGGAGCTGTGCTATGTTCATCGTATCGTACTTGGCCTTTTTAGCACCCTGCTTTGTTTTGACAGAAGCAGTTTCTTCAAAGTCCTTAACGACGTTCCAGGCCTCATCCTGCTGCTGAGTATAAAACTCCTGAGTTATCTCTATATTCTGGACTTGTTTGTTTTGATTTAAATTTTCTAAAGGCATAAATTTCTCCTTTTTGAAGACAGACAAAGTTTCCGTTCAGGCAATTCGTTTTCTCAGAATAAATCTAATTCCTCAAACTCATCGAATTCCTCATATTCCTCATATTCCTCGTATTCTTCCTCTTCAGCTTCAAGTTCATCCAGGTTTGGTCCGGCTTCTTTTCTATATCCTGCAATAACCTTAGTACTCTTTGCCTTTGGGAAGAGACTGTTTATCAGCTTCTGTAGCTGCCCATACCTGCAATCAATAAGGATTTTGGTAGACGGCTCATATTTTTCCTCTGCCAGCATAACTGCCTGTTTTAAAAGATCTACAGCGCTCATGGTCGCATCCTCTAAAGCCTCGCAAAGAATGAGTTCTAGTTTTCCTGAGGGCTTTTTATGGAATAGCACAAGCGCATTAAGCTCCTCGTCCTCCTCGTCCTCAAGGCAACAGGATATTTCATCTTCAAAGTAATCCCTTGCAAGATAAGGCATGTCATCACAGGTGCCTCTTATGCCCTCCATATCAAGGCCAGAAAGCGCACTGTACAATTCCCTGTCATCGATTTCGCTGAGGGGAATCACTCTTTCATCTGCCTTGTCTTTATCATTTAATAGGGTCATTCCAAGGTCGGCAAGTGCAACACTGACTACCTGCCCCTCTCTTTCTTCCATGCTAAACCCAGCCTCTTCCAGAGCTTTTTTCTCAACACTTCCCATAGAAACTGCCAGGTCAAAAACTGTATCACTGCAGCCTGTCTGAGTTGCGATGTCCGTAAACGCCTCCAAAAGGTTGCCTGCACTCTCCTCATCCTTTGCCTTTATGAACAGGATTCTACTTCTTGTATCAAGCTCATCCTCTCCCTGGGTAAACTCCCAGACAATCCCAGCCAAAGGACTGTTTGTATCTTCATCCTCCAAAGCGAAGCCGCTGACAAAATTCCTACCAATCAATTCAGCTATGTCTGAAGTGAGAAAATCTCTATACTCCTGTACATTATCCTTAGTTAGACCTGTAATCAGCATGAATAATTCTCCTTTGTCTTGAAAAAAATAGCCATCATCCCAACATTAATAATACGATATTTGGTGCGCAAAAATTATTAAATTGCAATAAAATTTGGCTTCCACTCTTATTCGAAGTGAAAGCCAAATATTTTCAAAAATATGATCTATTTACCAGAAAAATCTCTTAAAGATGCTTACTATCGTAATTACAACCTTTGTCACGATCTTGATCACCGGTTCCATTGCCTTTATGATCACAGCCGGATCACAGACAGGGAACTGAGGCTGCTGCGGAGTCTCAGGCTGCTCAGGTTCGTCCGGTTCCTGTGGTGTTTCAGGTTCTTCCGGCTCAGCCGGTGTATCTGTCCCGGGTTCTTCAGGTGTTGGTTCGTCCGGATTCTGCGGGTCTTCTGTACCAGGCGCTTCAGGTGTTGGTTCATCCGGATTCTGTGGATCCTCTGTGCCGGGCTCGTCCGGGGTTGGTTCATCGGGATCCTGTGGGTTCTCTGTACCAGGCTCGTCTGTTGAGATCCCGAGATACTCAAGGACTTCTTCTTTGCTTGCAAAGCTATCTGTGCTGTTTGATGTAAAGTAGCTCTTTTCCCTTGTAATGTTCTTGTTATCAGCCAGCTGAACTCCTGCCCCGTTGTTGCTAAAGATATAGGTAAGGGTGTGTGTCTCAATTGCCGCTGAGGGAACTGCTGTGCTGTACCAGTTTGTGCCCTCTTCTCTGTCCATACTCTTTCCCGGCCAACCGCCAATAAGATTATTGTACTCGCCGTTCTCGCCGCCATAGATATAAAGTGCTACATTCTGCCATGCCTCATCCTCAGCATTCTCATTATAGAAATAGACTGTTGTGTAGCTTATGTCATCGCCTGTAGCAATTGCTGCCATGGCATCCTTCTTGGTGCCGTATTTCTGAAAAGCAATACCGTTGTGCAGGAAGAATCTGTACTTCATATCAGTGATCTTCATGTCACTGGTCTGCTGACCGTTTCCATTGTTAAAAATGATGTTGAGCTCTTCGCCTGCTCCTGCCTGAAGAACTATCTTGTACCAGCCGTCCTCCTCGAGAGTCATTTCTTTTCCCGGCCATGAGCCGAGAGTTGTTGCTCCCCAGGTATATGCATATATGGTATCCCAGCCCTGAGTATTATAAAAATATGCTGTTGTGAAGCTTCCTGAAACTCCAATGGCCTCTTCAGCTGCTTCTTTGCTTGTATATCTGTCTACAAGCAGCTGTCCGCTTGACTTTTCTGCATTAGCTCCAAGATAAATATCCTTACTGTCCGGTGTGATACCCTCAATGTTTACAGTCTGCTTATCTGAGCCGTTATTGAATATCAGGTTAAAAGAATCTGCATCTTTTCCAACCTTTACATCTGCGCGGTACCAGCCTGCTCCTTCGCTTGCTGCAGCAGTTCCCGGCCATCCGCCAAAGAGCTGTGTTCCATCTGAAAGCCATCCATAAACATTAACGCTCTGCCAGCCCTCTGAACCAAGGAAGTAAACAGGATAAGTGAGGATTCCAATTGCCTCCTCAGCTTCTTTCTTTGAATAATACAAAGTATCTGAAGAAAGTGTTGCAAAGGTTCCTGTATTTGCAGATACGCTATATTCTGGTGAAACCTTGCTGCCATCTGCATTTTCAAAATTGATCTCAAACTCATCGTCCAGTACTGTAACCCAGAACCAGCCGTCTTTGTCATTTGTAGACTCAAGAGTCTCATCTTTTCCATCAACTCTGGCAACTACATTATCCCAGTTCTCAGAGTTGTAGAAAGATACTACTGTTCCTGTGCCTTCCTGTCTGTCTGAAAGAACTACTACTGATCTTGCAGCTACACTTCCGAAAAGGATTCCGTCTTTTACAAAGAAGATATCTTCGCTTCCCTCAACCATATTTCTGTAGGTTCCGTCGGAAAGCTGAGTCTCTGTATTGATTGTGGTTCTTGAAAGACCACTGTTAATTATAACAGCTCCCTGAACATCATCGCCTTTTCTCTCTACCATTACAGTCTGGATGTTGCCGCCGGGATTTGAAATGTACTCATCCGCATCGAGCATCTGTCTGCGGAAAAGATTTACTGCCTTAACCGCAGGTGCTCGGTAGATATCACTTCCTGCTGCGCCGATCTGATTATTACCATAAGGAGCATCAGCACTGCTGCCATCGGGTCTGCTGAAAAACAGAGGCGTACCGTCTTTTCTTGCTCCGATAAATGCCCAGCCAAGGATTACCTGCTCATCGTTAATGGATCTCCAGCAGCTCTCGCTGTCATTCATGTAGTTATCGTGGGACTCAACCCATGTAATGAGCTTTTCTGTATCAGCAGTATAAGTTCTGCCGTTTACTGTCTCATCATATATCTGATAATCAGTGATCTTATTTACTGAAAGGTCTCCGCTGGCAAGGGCTGAACGAAGGCTTGCTCCGTAATTGCTGGCTGTTGTTCCTCCGATATACTCCTGATAAGCAGAAAGTCTGTCTCCGGTTCCCTGAAGGACCTCGCCATATACAAAGAGCTCATCATAGGTCTTTGAACCAACTTCTCCGGCATATTCATTGAGAGCTTCTCTCATATTTGGGTAAAAAGTATTTCTGTCTGTGTCTGTATAGGATGAAGGCACCGGATCGTCAGGAAGCGCAATATGCTTGGCTGTATCAATTCTAAAGCCGTCTGCACCAAGGTAAACGCAGTCCTTAAGGAACTCAAAAAAATACTCCTGGAAGTTTATGTTCTCAGTATCTACGTCTGGAAGACCACCCATCTGATAGTAAGTAAGCTCAAGTCTGTCTGAGTATCCGCCTGCTGTCATTCCGGTGGTGTGGTAAAGACTGTCTTTTCCCCCTGCCGCCTCGTAGAGGTCCTCCGAAACATTGTTCAGAGAGGTTGTTGTGTGGTTGGGAAGAATATCCACAATAACTGCGATTCCGTACTCATCAGCAACATCACACATGTGCCTAAACTCATCCCTTGTTCCAAGCTGATAGTTGCCTATCACCCAGTCTGTGGGCTGATAGTGGTAATACCACATTCCGTCGGGGCCATGAAGGTTCTTGCCCGGGTTGGTGTCAAGGCACTCATTTATAGGAGATGTCTGAACTGCTGTGTAGCCTGCATCAGCAATTGCAGCCATGTTGTCTGCTATGGTATTAAAGCTCCAGCAAAATGCCTGAAGGATTGCTCCGTCATGTACATTATTTCTGTTTACCGCAGAGTTGTCAGCACTCTTCGGCTCTCTGGATGCACGATTTTTAGTCTCTTTCACCTCTTCGAGAGAAACTGTATATTCCTCTGCATTAGTCTCAGAGGTGAGGTCATGCTCCTCATCTGTAGCATTCTCTTCTTTGACTTCTTTATCTTTGACTTCTTTATCTTTGTCCTTATCTTCTTCTGAATCTACAGATAATTCTGATTCTGCAGCTTCGCTATTTTCCTGAATTTCAATAGCTTGCTCCGTACCTGTCATTTCCGCAGCTCTCACTCCGGTAACGTTTCCGAAAGAGCTCAAAAAAATAGACAAGCCTAAACTTGTGGTAAATAATCCCCTCATCCACAACTTCCCTTTTTTCATACAACCTCCAGCTTGTGTAATGCCGCATGAACTCTTTTTAGTCCATGCATGTTAATAGTTCCGTTTTTAGTAGTAGTTAACCGATTAACTTCAATGAAATAATTATATTTTTTCAAATATATTATTGTCAATTGTACATAATATGAAATTATAGCGTCTGTTTTTTGTTGTTTTTGACTAGAATTGATTCAAAAATCGGTATCGTTTTCAGTTAAGCGGTTAACTTTCGGGGGTCATAAGGTAATAATCCTGATGATATTCTTCAGCTTCATAGAAATTCTTATATGGCAAACCATTCAGGAATATCTCCAAAACGATATCAGATTACTTGCAGAGGTCCTGAGCTGAAATAATGTGTAGCGAAAAACATTTCTAAAGAACTCTCCCGTATGAAAGATGAAGGACTTATCGAATATAGAATCAAAATCACACCGCAGACGAACACAAGCATTTTCAAATGGATACCTTGGGGCTTGGCGTAAGGAAAGGCTGCCACACTAATTAGTGATATGCTACCATTAGTGCGACAGCCCCTTTTCATGTATGTACATTTATACCAGTTTTACCTGGAACTGTGACATAAGGTTATGCAGCTGGTTAGACTGATCTGAAAGCTCACTGGATACAGCACTTGATTCCTGGGCAGTTGCTGAATTATTTTGAATTACCTCAGAAATCTGTTCGATACCCTGATTAATTTCTCTCATATTGCTTGCCTGATGCTGAGCCATGTCTCCGGAGGTTCTCATCATTTCAGCCAGCTCATTTACGGAATCACCT
>JAFPVA010000303.1 GCA_017413105.1 Butyrivibrio sp.
ATCTGCGATTTGGCTACGCACCCTTCGGGCGCTGAATGCTTTTTTATCAAAGTGAAGTTTCTCTTTTCTTCTGTCTGTCCTGGGTTCTTGGAGCATCACTTATACCAAGGATCTGATCAATATCATACTTGGCAATCTTATAAAGCTGCATATCACTCCGCGCCTGTTTATACTCGGAATATGCTTTTTTCTTTTCCGAAAGTTGTTCCTGATATGCTGTCTCAAGTTCCTTAATGGTCGGAATCTTTTTGTTTTCAAGCTTATTGAATGCTTCTTTTGCTGATTTATGGAGCATTATTTCTCTGCTGTGCTCTTTAAAAAACTTTTTGCTGTAACCGGATTTCCTGTAGCCCACATAGATATCTCTTGTTCTGGAATAGTTGAAGATATGCTTCTTTAGGTTCGCGATTTCTTTCATCTTGTTCTCTGCAGACTTGATCTTTTCAGACAGTTCATCAAACTTTTGGGATGAACTGTCAGCTCTTTCCGCCAGTTCTTTGTATGAGCGCAGTCCCTTTTCCTGAAAGAACAGGATGGCTTTCATAACATTTTTGACATTATACTTTTTAGCCCACTGTACATAACCGGGACCTTTGCCCTTGGCAATAATGTCCTGAAGACAAAGGAGCATGTCAAAGTTATCATCCATGTATTGGGGCTGCCCAGTCTTAGCGTGACAATCTAAATTGACCGCAATTCCCTTTATCTTTTTTCTGATATCATCTTCATGATAACCAGTGCCAAGTGATCTGAAACGTATGAATTTCTTTTGTCTTGGACCTTTGACTGCTGTGTGTTTTCCTCTTTTTATTTCATAGCTCTGCTTTTGAAGCTCATTAAGGAAATCATCAAAAGATGTCGGTTTCTTCGAGAGCGCAATGTCCATATCAGCCCTTACTCCATCACGAAGCGCAGTGTACTTTGGATATTCAGTTCTCTTTTCCCTCTCGCTGTAAGGTCTTGGCTTAATGACTGACAGGCCATTTTCCAGACAGATCAGGTCGCTGACTCTCTGCAGAACAAATGAAGACAGAAAATAATTCTGGAACTTGCCATCACCTTTCAGATTAACTGAGTTGAACAGCACATGGTTATGAATATGAGCTCTGTCAGTATGTGTTGCTACAATAAAAGCATGATTACCTTTTGTAAATCTCATGGCTGTTTCATAACCGATCCTGTTAGCTTCCTGTGGTGTAATCTCTCCAGGCTTGAAAGACTGTCTGATCTGATATGCTATTACTTCTTTGTCATAGTGCCGCCTTGCATGAAGTTCGTACTGTGCATGTTCCAATGCAAACTCTTCTGCTGTTGTATCTTTGTCACAGGCATAGGATGTTACAAGCTCACCGTTTTCCGTTTTGAATGGATTCTTTACATATTCTGTCCTTGCCCCCAGAGTCTTTGCCATCCCCATGCCTTTGTTATTGTGAAGCGGGATTAGTCGTGTTGCTGCCATTTAAGTTTTCTCCTACATATAAAAAAAGCAGCCATGGAAGACTATTATTATGAAATAATTCATCTTGCCATGGCTGTAGTTCATGAAATCTTTGATAATTCTAACAGGATTTTTTTCATACTGTTCCATATCTCATCCTGCTGCTTTTGCAAAATCTTTATATCATCCTGATATATGCTGCCGGTCTGGTTTGCTTTTTTGGCTATCTGATTGATGTTGTTGCTATTGATGCGAAGGAGCCGCACAAGCTCCTTCACATCCGAAAGATCGAGGATGATGATATGACCGTCAATTGCCATCTTGCGAATGTAGGCGCTGATATTTTTTATTCCGGCTTCTTTCATCCTGCTCATAATCTTAGCTCTGTCCGTGGGGGATATACGGACAAAGATCCTGTTCTGTGGTGTTTCTTTCATATCACAGTGCCAACTCTGGAGCATGGGAACGATGCGACTTTGACTGATGTTTTTCCCTGTGCTCATGGAGCTGTTCAAGCACAGACCTCTTCTCCGTTCCTACTGCATCCATGACAACCCGCTCTTCTTCATCCGGGATGCCGTTGGCGTTATCATCTTTGATCTTCGTCTGGTCAGTTCTGGCACTATCAGTTGGAAGATTATCTATGATTCCGTTTAGCATGTTATCATTCTGTTCAAGCTGATCTTCAAGTCCCCGCCTTACATTGCCGATGCTGTTTGGGTCAAGCTCCTGCGGAAGCCTTAAACCAAATTCGTTGTCAACCTTATATTCTATGAGCGAGAATACATATTCCGGCATTGTCCTAAGTCCATGTTCCCAGTCGGACATAGTCCTGTAGGGAATGCCAAGATACTCCGCAAAATCTTTCCGGTTCATTCCCGTACTTTCACGAAGTTCTGTAAATCTTTCAGCAGGACTCACTGTATCTGTATCGCTCCAGCTCTCAATACTGTCTCCTATCATCCTCTCCATGTCACTGTCCTCCGTGCTTCCTTTTGGGAAATCGGATCTCGAAATGAGCTTTCCCCTCCTCGTCAGTTGTAAGGTCAACGTAACAGCTAAATGTATTGCCAGTCCTTTGTGACTTACAATCTGTGAGCTTTACAGTGCCGCCATTCACAAGATCATCTGCAACTTCCCTTGTCATTTCTTTACCAATTGCCTGGAAAAATCTGTTGTTCTTCCAAAGAGCAAAGCTGCAGTCCATGTTATTACAGAAGAACCCTTTCTCCCTCTCCACCACATGACTGCCGCACACAGGGCACTGACCTACTATATCATCATCGCCATAGGACTGTTTTGTCCCACTGCCATCATCAAAGTTACCAAATGGAAGTTCATTCCCAAAATCAGCTGCATCCATCAAACCATCCATATCTGTGGTATTTCCCATAAATATCAGTCCTCCTCTCCAGAGCTACCATCTTCCTGATCAAGGATGATCCCATCATCTTCTTCCTCAGATTCATCAATGATGCTATTTAGGTAATCATCATCTGTGTAGTCAGCGTCAGGATCAGGTGTGTTGTCCTTTTTCTTGGAGTTTTTGGTAGATGTGTAGTACATGAAGCCTGCTGCTCCTGATAGTGAGATAATGAGAATTACTGACATGATGCCATTGAAGTTTGACTTCTTCTCAGGTTCTTTAGCGGGTTCTTCTGGCTGCGGTATAGGTTCAGGGTTCTTTATCGGCTCAGGTGCTTTTTCTACTGTTGGCTCTGTCTTAGTCTTACCTTTTCCTGTCACAGCAATATACTCATTTACCTTGTCCTCATCCATAAGTGATAAAAGGTCAGATTCATCTACCATATTTAGGAAGTGAACTGTCTCATTGCCGTCGTCATCACGGTCAATTATGATGTAGAAGAAATTGCCGTTCTTGGTTACTACAGTGATGAACTGCTTGCCTCCAGCTTCGATACTTCCATAATCATCAACCAGTGTCATATTCCCATCGGGTGTAAGTGGCCCCATGGGTTCAGTCTCCGACTCTGCAACCGGCTCAGTCCCCTCACAGCTTGTATAGTCCTCCCTGCATATCGGGCAGTCGTCATTGATATGATTCTCCGTACATTTGTCTTCACATATACAGTCAGCTCCTCCGGCAAAAGCTGTAACCGGACTAATAAAAAACAGCGACCCACTAAGAGCCACTGCACTACAAAATGCTGCTATCCTTGCGATCATTGTTTTAGTTTTCATCTGTATCAATTCCTCCATTGATCTTCTCATAATCTTTTACCATGCTGTTGTCAGTCCTGTCCGGTACTGCAACAGCGCTCTTAGCTTTAATCTCTGTTTTCTTTACCACTGCGCCTTTTGCAAAGTCAGTAATAGGCATACCCTTCTCTTTATGGATGAGCTGTGCCAGCTCCTC
>JAFPVA010000304.1 GCA_017413105.1 Butyrivibrio sp.
GTGGGTTAGTATGTTCCCCACATCCAGCTTCCTTCAGATTCCACCTCACGATGAACACCCTTGCCTTCGGCTATATCCTTCCCACTACCGGGCGGATTCGGGACTTTAACCCGTTAGAAACGTGCGCCGCTAGGCGCACAAGCAAAAAATGAGGAAGATATTATTATATCCTCCCCATTTCTAAACTATCAATACCTTTTATTATTATTGCACTCTTATTGCATTATGTCCAAGAATCCTTTGACATTTTCAGAAATGTTCCCCTTAAATACCGCAGAACCCGCTACAACAACGTTAGCTCCTGCCTCCAGTATACTTTTAACATTTCCGGTGCATATGCCACCATCAACCTGAATATCAGTATCAAGCTTTCTGTCATCAAGCATCTTTCTGACAGCTCTCACCCGGTCAAAGCTCTCAGGGATAATACTCTGTCCGCCAAATCCCGGCTCAACTGTCATAACGAGAATCATGTCCACCTTATCAAGGTATGGTACAAGCTCTTCTACAGGTGTTCCCGGTTTTATGGAAAGACCGACTTTCTTGCCGCAAGCGCGGATCTTTTCGATTACAGCATTAACATCAGGTGCTGCTTCCAGATGAAAAGTGATGATATCTGCACCAATCTCAGCAAACTCTTCAATATATCTTATGGGATCCTTGATCATAAGATGAACATCGAAAACTTTGTCGGTAGCTTTTCTGATACTCTTTATAACAGGCATACCATAGGAAATGGATGGCACAAAAATGCCATCCATAACGTCTATATGAATATATTGGGCGCCTGCCCTATCTGCTTCCTCTATCTGCTGTCCCAGGATCGTGAAATCAGCAGATAAGATTGAAGGACTTAATAAATTCATTATTTCAAAAATTCCTTTACTGATGCGTAAACGCCATCGCCATCAAGACCATACTTCTTAACAAGTGCTGCCGCAGAGCCTGACTCGCCGTACTTGTCCTGCATGCCGATCTTTTTAACAACTGTCGGGCACTCCTCAGAAAGGACATCGCAAACTGCGCTTCCAAGACCACCGATAACTGAGTGCTCCTCTACTGTAACAACCTTGCCAGTCTTCTTCGCTGTTGCTACAACGAGCTCTCTGTCGATAGGCTTGATTGTGCAGATATTTACAACCTCAGCACTGATTCCATCAGCTGCAAGCTTCTCAGCAGCCTCAAGAGCTGCACCAACACCGATACCTGTAGCGATGATGCTGACATCTGTACCTTCACGAAGAAGTGTTCCCTTGCCGAGCTCAAACTTGTAATCAGGTCTGTCATTAACAACAGGGCAAGCTGCACGGCCAAATCTGATATATACAGGGCCTTCGTGCTCAGCTGCTGCCCTTACACAAGCTCTTGCCTCGATGTCATCTGCAGGGCACATAACAACCATTCCGGGAATTGTGCGCATAAGTGCAAGATCCTCGTTACACTGATGGCTTGCTCCGTCCTCACCTACTGTGATGCCGGCATGTGTTCCACCAATCTTAACGTTGAGATGTGGGTAACCGATTGAGTTACGTACCTGCTCAAATGCACGTCCTGTAGCGAACATAGCAAATGTGCTGACAAATGGGATCTTGCCTGTTGTAGCAAGTCCGGCTGCTATTCCCATCATGTTGCACTCTGCGATACCGCAGTCGATGTGACGATCAGGGAACTCTTTCTTGAACCAACCGGTTCTTGTTGCTGCTGCAAGGTCTGCGTCAAGTACAACTACCTTATCATTAACCTTTGCAAGCTCTATAAGTTCTTTACCATAGCTATCTCTGGTAGCTATCTTCTTTACTTCGCTCATCCTCTACCTCCAATTAAGCTTCAAGCGCTGCGCCGATCTTATTAAGATCGTCCATAGCCTTAGCATACTCTTCATCGTTAGGTGCTACACCATGCCATGAAACCTGGCCTTCCATGAAGGAAACACCCTTGCCCTTTAAGCTGTGGGCAATAATTGCTGTAGGCTGGCCCTTGGTCTCTCTTGCCTCCTTGAAGGCAGCTCTTAACGCATCAAAATCATGAGCATCAACGTTGATTACGTGGAAGTTAAATGCCTCAAACTTCTTGTCGATAGGATATGGTGAGCATACCTGATCTACAGGTCCATCAATCTGAAGACCGTTGTTATCAACGATAACTACAAGGTTGTCAAGCTTACGGAAGCCTGCGAACATAGCTGCCTCCCAAACCTGTCCTTCCTCGATCTCACCATCACCAAGAAGTGTGTAAGTTCTGTAATCTTTATTATCAAGCTTTGCTGAAAGAGCCATTCCGCAAGCAGCCGAGATTCCCTGTCCAAGAGATCCGCTGCTCATGTCAAGGCCTGGAAGATACTGCATACTGGGATGTCCCTGAAGTCTTGATCCAAGCTTACGCAGTGTTGTAAGTTCCTCAACAGGGAAATATCCGCGCTGAGCCATTACTGAGTAAAGGCCTGGTGCTGTGTGACCCTTTGAAAGAACAAAACGGTCGCGGTCAGGATTTTTGGGATCCTCAGGATTGATATTCATCTCTTCAAAATACAGATATGTGAAGATATCTGCTGCTGACAGTGATCCACCCGGGTGTCCTGCACCTGCAGCGTGAACCGCTGTAACAATGCCCTTGCGGACTTCGTTAGCTGTTTTCTGCAATTCTTTGTTTGTCATAATTCCTCCAAATATTTAGAAACTATTTTGAAAATCATCATATAATTTCGCAGTACAAATGTAACACATATAAAAACTAACCGTCTACATCATTTTTTGCGTTGAATATCCTAAATGATGCTAAGGTTACGGTTCAGACAGAAATGCGCACTCTGCTGCGCATTTCGTGAGAAAGTGATTCAGGAGTGAGCGCATTCCTTCGCCGAAGTCGAATTGGAATGAATGCGCGAATTCGTTACTGGAGCGAGCTGCAAGCGAGTGAACAGTAACATGCTAAGAAAAAATTACTTCTGGGCACCCTGTCCATAGTACGCATTAGCACCATGCTTTCTGTAGTAGTGCTTATCCTGAAGCTCCTGAGGTGCAGGCATAACCCTTGGATTTATAACTTCGCATCTGTAAGCCATCTTAGCTACTTCCTCAGTTACAACAGCATTGTGAACTGCATCATGGGCATCTTTTCCCCATGAGAACACACCATGATTCTTACAAAGAACTGCCGGAACAGCCACAGGATCTTTTCCCATGCGGTTAAATTCGTTGACAATAAGGTGGCCTGTATTCTCCTCGTAAGCATCCTCGATTTCTTCCTTGGTAAGGCATCTTACGCAAGGAATCTCGCCGTAGAAGTAATCTGCGTGTGTGGTTCCGTAACAGGGAATTGATCTTCCTGCCTGAGCCCAGCTTGTAGCATAGGAAGAATGTGTGTGTACCACACCTCCAACCTCTTTGAATGCCTTGTAGATCTCTACATGAGTAGGTGTATCGGATGAAGGATTAAGCCTGCCCTCAACCTTTTTGCCATTGAGGTCCATGACAACCATATCGTCGGGAGTCATGGTCTCATAATCCACGCCACTTGGCTTTATTACAAAAAGACCGCTCTCCCTGTCAATCTCACTTACATTTCCCCAGGTAAAGGTTACAAGACCATACTTGGGCAAAAGAATATTCGCTTCATATACTTTTTTCTTTAACTCTTCTAACATAAAACTCTCCTTTATAATGAAGTTCTGCTTTTACTTAAGGTTCTCTACAGCAGCCTTCTCAATTGCAAGACCTGCATTGTAGTCCTTCATAAACTCATCAAAGCCCTTTGCATCATCTGCAACCGGCTCAAAGGTCTCAACCTTTCCTGACTTAAATACTTTGTTGTTAAGGTAGTTCTCAAGAGTCTCGCCATTTTCCTTCTGAAGCATAAATCCGGCCAGGATTGCCTGTCCCCATGGACCGCCCTCTCCTGCGGTCTCCATAAGCTTAATAGGTGTATTGAGGGCTGCTGCCATTACTCTGTCACCAACACCTCTGATCTTGAAGAATCCACCCTGACCAAAGAAGAAATCTGCTTTAACATTCTCTTCCTTCATAAGGATATCGTTACCAACCTTAAGCGCACCAAGAGCTGTGTAGAGGTGAGTTCTCATAAAGTTTGCCAGGTTAAACTTGTCATCAGGTCTTCTTACAAAGAGAGGTCTTCCCTCATTGAAACCTGTGATGCTCTCACCTGAGAAATAGTTGTATGCAAGAAGTCCGCCGCAGTCAGCATCGCCTTCCATAGCTTTCTTGTAAAGTGTTCCGTAAAGTGTATCATCATCCACGTCCTGACCGATAGCCTTTGCAAACTCTCTGAAAAGGCCAACCCATGCATTGAGGTCTGATGTACAGTTGTTGCAGTGAACCATTGCAACTTCCTCGCCTGATGGTGTTGTAACAAGGTCAAGCTCAGGATATGCCTTTGAAAGGCTGTGCTCAAGAACTACCATTGAGAATACAGAAGTTCCGGCTGAAATATTACCTGTCCTTACGCCAACAGAGTTTGTTGCCACCATACCAGTGCCTGCATCTCCCTCTGGAGGGCAAACAGGGATTCCTGCCTGAAGTGTTCCTGTAGGATCAAGTTTTTTTGCCCCCTCTGCTGTAAGAGTACCTGCTGAAGCACCTGCAGGGAGTGACTTTGGAAGGATATCGCGAAGCTTGAAAGCAAAGCCCTTCTTTGCAATAAGCTCGTCAAACTGTCCAACCATCTTCTCATTGTAGTCGCAGGTTGCAGAATCAATAGGGAACATACCTGAAGCATCGCCAACTCCAAGAACTTTCTCTCCTGTAAGCTGCCAGTGAATGTAACCTGCAAGTGTTGTGAAGAAATCTACATTCTTCACATGCTCCTCACCATTAAGCATTGCCTGATAGAGGTGTGCAATGCTCCATCTCTGTGGGATATGATAGCCAAAGAGCTCTGTAAGCTCCTCTGAAGCCTGCTCTGTTATGGTATTTCTCCAGGTTCTGAAAGGAACAAGAAGCTCCCCTGCCTTATCAAATGCCATGTAGCCGTGCATCATTGCTGAAAAGCCCATAGCACCAATCTTTTCAAGCTTTACTCCATACTGCTTCTCTACATCCTTTACCAGATTGCCATAGCAGTCCTGAAGTCCTGTCCAGATATCGTCCAAAGTGTAGGTCCAGATTCCATTATCCAGTCTGTTCTCCCAGCCGTGTGAACCGGAAGCAAGTGGATTGTAGTCATAATCCGTAAGTACTGCCTTAATTCTTGTTGAACCGAATTCGATTCCTAAAAGTGTCTTTCCTTCTGTGATCAGAGTTTTTACATCGCCCATAGTCTCTCTCCATTCCTCCATAATATATTGTTTAATTGTTATTCCTATTCTGTATTGATGCCCTTACAACCACATCCTCTGCGAATTCATAGGTTGCATTGTAGTTTGAATTCACTCCGTGTATCATTCGGATCATATTCTGAGCTGCCTTCTGCCCCAGATTGCTCTTGGGATGCGGAACTGATGCTATTGGCACACCGCCTACCCCTATCTTGGCAAGATCCGAGTCATCCATTCCCACAACTGACATTTCTTCCGGAAGCTTCACTCCATCGGAACTTAACATCTGCATAAGCATTCCTGCCACCATATCGTTGTAGCAAAAAACAGCCGTGCAGCCCCTAAGTCTCTCTTTTACCCGGGACAGAGCCCTGTAGCCATCCTTGATGTCTATGGTATCTATCCAGTTCACATGATCATAGGTAAAAGAAAGCCCATGCTCCGTCATCGCCCTAAGATACCCTCTATAGCGCTCTCTCCCCTGACCGTCATCGAGCTTTAATACACATCCAATCTCACGGTGTCCGGCATCAATAAGCGCCTTTACAGCCCGGTATGCGCATTCTTCATCATTTATGGACACATGGGGAAGATCCAGCTCAGGATAAAAGCTGTTTATGAAAAGAACCTTTATCCCTTTGTCACTAAGCTGTCTGTACAGCGCCATATTTGGATTAGGCAGCGCACTCTTTACCGGTTCCATGATCACTCCGGCCACATCGTTTCTTCTGGCTATGTCCTCCAGTATCTGCCTCTCCTTGTCCACCGTGTTATTGGTGAAAGAAAGCTGCATGGAGTAGCCCTTGTCGCTCAAAGTATTCTCTATGCCCCTTATGGTACTGGGAAAAATGTAGTCGTCCACGTAGGTTGTAACAACTGCAACAACGGATCTCTGGCCATCATCAGCCTTCTGATCAGCCACATAAGTGCCGCTTCCCCGTCTGCTCTCCAAAAGTCCCTCTTCAGACAACATAAGGATTGCATGTCTTACTGTCTGTCTGCTGAGTCCAAATCTGGAACAGAGCTCATTTTCAGACGGAATCCTGCTGCCCGGTTTAAGAGTCCCGTTATCTATATTCTTGTTTATCCAGTCAATAACCTGTTGATATTTAGCCACAATCCCCACCAAGAAAATGTTACTTGATTCCTTATACGCAAAAGTTGTACTATTTCACATTAGGAATTAGTACAACTTGCAAATAGCGCAAAGTCTCATCTACGCTTGAAATCATAATATTTTTACTGTTCTTAGTCAATGATAAAAATGTACAAATCAAAAAACTTGTATATGTACAAATTAGTTGCCTGTCCCTTCGCTTCTGGAATAAAAGAACAGATATTGCTGCATCACGCCATTATAGGGCGCATATTTTTCAAACAAAAATCCTTCCGGATATCTCTGCTCCAAAACCCTGTTTATCCAGACGTCTTTCGGGAATGCATCCAGGCGATGATATCCAAAAAGTATCTCGCAGTTGGCAACCTTAACCCCTACGCCAAACAATTCCAGTAGTTTTTCCATCAGCTCTTCGTCTGTAAGCTTTTTGTAGCTATCCAGGTCGCATACTCCGCTGACTACATCCAGCGCCGCCCTATGGACATATTTATCCCTGTAGCCCAGGCTGCAGGCAGAAAGCTGCTCCATTGGCACCTTTGACAGCTGTAATGGCGTGGGAAAAGAGTAAACATCTTTTCCTTCTGTGTCCTCCGCAATCTTATCCCCTGCAAGAGCACAGAGCTTTTCAATAGCTGCCTTTATTGCCGGAATGTTTTTTCTCTGAGAAATGATAAAAGAAATCAGCATCTCCCAGGGGTCCTGCCGAAGGATCCTTATACCCTTTCCAAATTCAGAGGCACGAAAAAGATACTCATCCTGCTCCTTATCTATGCGATGTCTTATGTCGCTGTAGCTGGTCTCCAGATCAAAGTAGTTTTTCCAAAAGCCCTTAAATTCTTTTTCATCACAGGAAAAATCATATTCTCTCTCGCCGGTTTTCTTCACAAAAAGATACTTATCACCGGCTACGATGCTATATCCGTCACCACATTCGTTAAATCTGAAGCACTGTCCGCTATCAGCTATTTTTTCCAGATCAAAATCATCTTCTATCCTGACTTGCATTGCTATTCCTCTTCAATCACTAAAATGTCAGTAGTTTACCGCAGAATGCCTACCGTCTCCCCCTATTCTCCTCATCGTTCATCGCATCGACATATCCCCTGTCCCAAAGCATGATGTTAAGCTTTTGCGCAAGTTCCACCGCAGGCTGGGTAAAATACTGATTTGTCATCACAACGCCAACCATCCTGTCGTAGTAATCACGCCCCGCATAAACCTCCTGCACCGCTTTCACACCTATTGGTTTATCATAGCATTTGCACTGAATTGCATAGGTAACACCATCTTTTTCAGCCAGGATATCGGCCCCGAAATCTCCGCTGCCTTTGGTGACTTCCACTTCCTTAAACCCCCGGGCTTTTAAAATATCAGCGCAGTAGTACTCAAAATCATGGCCTTCCATCTCGTCCATGGGCAGAGGCCTCATCCGTAGTCTTTTTATGATGACTACAATCGCCACCGCTACAAGAACTATGACCGCACCGATTATGAAAAAAATAATCCTGTCATCAATCCCCATTATCTACCTGATTTCCCAACCTGCATCGGTTACTTCTTTATTTATCCATCCCACATTCCTGTCCCAGGATTCCCATTCAAGCTGCCCTCTCCTGTCAGGAATATCATAAGCATTCTTTATTGAATCTGCGATATATTTGGTAAATTTGCAGCTGCCATAGTAATTCAGATGCGACTCGTCATAAAAATCATTCTCAAAATCTATATCCATGATGCTGTAGCTGTAATTTGTACTGTCAAACTTTATTCCATAGGAATTTGCAATATCGTGGACCTGGTTATACACAAGTTCGTCCTGATAAGTTGTTATATATGGAGTAACCGTCAAAAACAGGTCGATCCCATTATCATCGCAGTACTGAATTATCTTATTCAGATAATCTCTTGATTTATTGGTAAGACCTCCCTGATGGTCGTCACCAAGTGTAGGCTCTATCTGGGGTGTTTTCTTAAAATATGGTGTGAACCCTTTGAACGCAGCCCTGTCATTTTTTGATGAAAAAAGATATTCCCAGTCCTCTTTGCTAACCTCTGTATACCTCATATGATAAGTGACCAGTGATGGAAAGTACTCAAAAAATTTGGCTGGCTCACAGCTTGCCCTCAGCATATTCATCTTATTTATTGAAAACCTGAAGCCATTCAGATTCTCTGTAAGCCAGGTATACTGGTAATCATCCTTGAATCTTGCAGGTCCATAGAGATCAAGAACCACCAGCTTTGGCTTCTGATACCTGCATATTTCCTGCAGATAATAATAGGTTATCCACAAAGGCTGCTCCGCTGCGCTGTAGTCATAGGCCGCAATTCCATAATCCCGCCATAAAAGTGCGGTGTTAACATCACAGTGAATATGGCTGGATCCCAAAAAGACCACATCCACGGTATCCGCAGGCTGTGCGTACATATCCCTGGCCTGACAGATTCCATGGGCTGTCTTAATGCTCAGCAGACGGTCCATTGCGAAATATGAAATTATAAGCGCTGCGATCAAGAGCGCAAACTTTCCACGTTTAATCCATTTTGTCTGCATAAATCTTAGAACCCCATGTAAATGGGCTTCACCCCAAGGTCAGGCCCATAAATTCCAAAAACAACCACTATCATGAACAGAAAATAAAAGCAAAGATATCTGCGCCCCTGAGGAAGCTCTGCCAAAAGCTCCGGCAGATGCCTGTCTTTTCTGTACGCAATAACATCAAAGACGATCATTATAACAATCATAATCACAATGATCCAAGGCTCCGGGCTGATAAGTTCAAGCCTTTCAAGCTGCTCAGAAATCGTCCCCAGCTGTAATCCATTTCCAAGCATAGCTCTGATATAACCAACGCCTGAAGAAAACGAACTTGCCCTAAAGAATATCCAGGCAAAAGACGCTTCCGCAAAAGCTATGATATGGCCTGCAGCTCCACTTCTTAGGCTGTTAAGCCCCTTATCCCGTGCAATGGTATCAATTGCTGAAAAAATCCCGTGTAAAAGTCCCCACACAATAAAGTTAATGCCCGCACCATGCCACATTCCACAGACAAGAAATACGATCATGGTATTTATGATTTTTCTGGCTTCGCCCTTTCTGTTTCCTCCAAGAGGAATATAGAGATAATCCACAAACCATCTGCTAAGAGACATATGCCATCTGCGCCAGAATTCAGTAATATTGCTGCTGCAGTAGGGCTGCTTGAAGTTCTCACATATCTCAATTCCGTACATCAGAGATATTCCTTTTGCCACATAGGAATACCCCGCAAAGTCGCAGTATATCTGAATTGTGTAAAAAAGCGATCCCATCAGTAGAAGAAGGCTTCCGTAATTCTCATACCCTTCAAACAATCTGCTTATGTAATCGGACAGTCTGTCCGCAATGACCAGCTTCATGAAGCAGCCCACAAGAGTATAGTAGAGAGCTCTTTTCCATCTCATAGGCTCCCTGAATTTAGTCTTTCGCCTTATAACTGCCAGTTCCGCCTTAAAGTCCGGATATCTGATTATCGGTCCGCTGACAAATTTCGGGAAATAAGCAAGATACAAGATAATATTAACTGGATTTTTTGCCGCAGATACTTTCCCTCTGTTTACATCTATCACATAGCTAATTGCCTGGAAAATATAAAAAGAAAAGCCCACAGGCATGACAATATATTTAAGAACATTCTCCTGCCGGAGCTGTTCCGGATAATACACCGGGAAATATTTTAGAAGTAAAAGACTGAGCGCAAAAAAGGCCACACTGATGTAGCAGATAAAGCTTGCCACTCTGGTCCTTTTTTCTTTCCTGTAGCGCTGAATGATGACGCCTGCAAAAAAGCAAACAAAACTACTGGCAAGCACATAAATACCTGCCAGTGGATTAATAAAAAAGATATAGATCAGGCTGGCAACCGCAAGTGTATACTTCCTATTCCACTTTCCAACAATGTGGAACAAAAAGCATACAATAAGCGCATAAACCAGCGAAGAAATCGTTAGTGTCATAACTCCCCCATCCAGATACTAGCTAATTATCAGAGTTTTAAATCTCCATCCTTGATCCAGCCAAGTTTTTTAACCCCTGCGTTTATAATCAGGGCAAAAACAGCAGGAAGAACAAAGGAAATGAGGATCAGTCCCAGCCAGTCGAAGCCGGTGATAGAAGCCTTTGCCCCTGAAGCAATATCATTTACCCAGCCGGTATAAACTCCGATCTGACCAACAAGTCCGCAGGTTCCCATTCCAGAAGAAACAGGAGCTCCATTCATCTGGAGTTTGAAAACACAGGTGGCGATAGGTCCCGTAATGGCTGAAGCCAGTGTTGGTGCAATCCAGATCTTTGGATTCTTTACAATATTGCCCATCTGAAGCATTGATGTACCGATTCCCTGAGATACAAGGCCGCCCCACTTATTCTCCTTGAAAGAGATAACTGCAAAGCCAACCATCTGCGCACAGCATCCTGCAACAGCTGCTCCGCCCGCAAGGCCCGTGAGGCCAAGAGCTGCACAGATAGCTGCTGAAGAAATAGGAAGCGTAAGCGCCATACCAACCAGCACCGATACAAGGATTCCCATAAGGAATGGCTGCAGATCAGTTGCCCACATAATGAGGTTTCCAAGCCACATTGCCGCCCTTCCAAGAGGAGGTGCGATCAGCCAGGAAAAGAATACACCTACTGCTATAGTTACAAGAGGAGTTACAAGTATGTCAACCTTGGTCTCCTTGGAAACGGCTTTACCAAACTCAGCCGCAAGAATAGCCACAAAAAGAACTGCCAGTGGTCCGCCTGCTCCGCCCAGGGCATTAGCCGCAAAACCAACTGTGATCATTGAAAAAAGAACCAGTGGCGGGCATTTAAGCGCATATCCGATAGCCACTGCCATTGCAGGACCACTCATTGCTGTGGCAAGGCCACCCACCGTATATTCGATTCCCGAAATAGTCGCTACTGTCTTCATCAGGAAAGGAATCTTAAACTGTGTTCCAATGGTATTGATAATGGTACCTATGAGCAGAGAACAGAACAGTCCCTGTGCCATGGCCCCCAGGGCGTCAATACCGTAACGCCTTAAGGAAATTTCGATGTTTTTCCTCTTTAAAAACTCTTTCATACACTTTCTCCTCCGTCGCTGCCCGGATCCTTCCGGGTCACCGCTTCATTAATGCATTTCTGCAAAATTTTATCACGTGCGCGCAGAGTCTTCAACAAAAAGTATTTGTCTTCTTCAGCTTATCAATGATGCCCGTAAGAACATACACCAGGATCAGAACTGCAAATGTTAGAATTCCATAACCAACGAGATAATACCTTGTGCCAAATGTATCTGCTATAAAAGCAAGTGGAGTTCCCTCAAGAGGCCAATTTACAAAAAAGTAATTGCATCCATATTTCTTATCAAACAAAAGTATTGGAGGAACCACAATCAAAAGGAAAATAATCTCGTAATGGATATGTCTGAGAATCGGTTTTATCTTTCCTTCTGTTTTTAAAAGAAACGGATACAGTACAAGAAGTCCATGCCATAAGTAGCTATACAGGTTCATGAAATTCCATACGGGATATAGCTCTGCCCAGTCCGGAAAAACAAGTGCACAGACTGAAGCCGGCATTATGAGGATAAATGCTATCTCACCAGAGATTTCCTTTATCTTTACTGATGGAAGATATTCTCTTATAAGAAAAATAAATATTCCAATGCTACATACGTGGAGTGGAAGATACCCTATTCCGAAATGTCCTACTCTCACAAGGTAAAGGTCTTTAAAAATCTCCAGTATCAGCATCAATACCGGGATAGTCTTATTGATCCGTTCTTTTTTGTCATTGTCGATATGGCTAATGAGGATGACCAATGTCGCCACCAGAACGAGAACAACAAATGTACTTATGATATGGGGTTTACTAAACAGGCCATAGCCTATCCCTGCCGGAAGATCATCCTGTTGTTTCCAAAAATATTCCATCTGCATTTAATTCTTTTCAAGAAAAATCTATTTCAAATCATCCGAAAGCTTTGACAATAAACATACCGTTTCAAGGCTCCTTTGATAGTCCCAACCAGAATCAGAAAGATCCACTTCCTGTGTCTCGACCCCATTGTAGTATACCGGGAACCGAAATTTGATACTCTTCACGAAGCGTCCATCCTCCTGTTCCTCTTCAAAGATTTCAACACGCTCTACAAAAGAGTTAATAAAGCGCTTCTTTTCTGCATCTGTGAATTCACCGTATATTTTATCAAAGCTCTTAAGGATGCGATAGATAGAGTCTTTGGA
>JAFPVA010000305.1 GCA_017413105.1 Butyrivibrio sp.
AATATCCTGCACCTTTTCTCTTATCAGGTTCTGTCACGGTGTCAGGTGATATCCACTTTGCTTTCTCAAAAATCTTAGCCGCTTCCATCTAACACCTCTTGTGTTGTTTACTGCTTTTTAATATTCATAAGGGCATTTGAAAGTGCCTTAATATCGTCAGATTCTATATCCATTCCGCCCTTCTGCAGAAGTTTAATGAGTGGTTGGCGAGCGATCATCTGTTGCATCGCTTCGGATATCTCTACTCCTTCGCCCATCCCACCGGCTGTCTTTGCAGTCATTGCAGCCATCATTCTATCGAGTATTACTTTTCCTTCAGGCGTTGCCTGAATCTCTGCCATTGTACTTGAAAGGGAAAGGTATCCCTCTTTTTCCTCAGGTTCATCTGCCTTATCAAACCAGTTTCTGACCTTTTTGTCGGGAGCAAAGTATGCAGGATTGGGCTCAGAAACCTTTGCTATTTCCATTTCATCAGATAACTCTCCTGAAACAGCCTTTATTGTATGTACTCCGGTTATGGGAACATTAAACTTAAATACGTGTTCTCCGCTTGCATTTCCAACTTCTGCACCGTCAACAAAGAGTGTGACGGACCTTTGGTTTGAATATACCTTTATCTCTGTATTATCCTCGATGCGGTCGTGATATCTTTTTCCGCAAAGATGAACGAAAGGCTCATCAGACCACCATGCTTTATAAATATAATAAGCGTCCTTTTTCTGCTTTCTGTCAAAGGTGATGACTCCCTTGTGGTTTTTGCCGGGGTCTCCTGCCTCATCTCGTCCTGCTGCAGCAAATTCAAACATATTCCAGAGATATGTTCCCCAGATATATGGACGGGTGCTGAACATTTCAAGCATATGCTCGTGATAAACAGCCTGATAACTTTCTGTATAATCGCCTTTTTCAGGTCTTGGAGACTGAAGCGTAATTACTGAATCTGCTCCATACTCCGTAAGACCTATTGCCACATCAGGATGCTTACTATGGAAATCGTCAAACCACTTGTCATTGTCCTCCATCTCACCTACATACCAGCCATAATACAGGTTGTATCCGCGAATATCCGGCAATGTTACAAGAGGAGAGTCTGTCTCGAGAAGGAACAGATTTGCCATGGCAGAATATCTGACAGGATCCATCCCGTGGACAATATCGTTTAATATCCTGTGATTCTCCAAAAGGTCTTCAGTTACGCCTTGCAGAGATATTTCATTTGAAAGTGCCCAGCACATTATTGATGCATGATTGTAATTCTGGCTTATCAGCTCTTTCATCTGGGATATGGTGTTCTCTCTTCCACTGTCCATATGTACGGTAATATATGGAATCTCAGCCCATACCACTATGCCCTTTTCATCGCAAAGATCATAGAAGTACTGATCGTGCTGATAGTGTGCAAGCCTTATGGAATTGGCGCCCATGGAGAGGATGAGATCAATGTCCTCCTTGTGCATTTCTTTTGTCAGTGCATTGCCAACTCCTGCCCTGTCCTGATGTCGTGAAACGCCTCGAAGCGGATAGCTTTCTCCATTGAGGAAAAATCCTTTATGAGGATCA
>JAFPVA010000306.1 GCA_017413105.1 Butyrivibrio sp.
ACGACAAGGTAGAAGCCAAGATGGACGAGCTTAGAGTTGCAGATGCTCTTACAGAGATTTTTGCTCTGTTCAAGAGGTGCAATAAATATATTGATGAGACTGAGCCTTGGATCCTTGGCAAAGACGAGAGCAAGAAGGATCGTCTTTCAACAGTTCTTTATAACCTCGCGGAGGCTATTTCAATAGGAGCTGCACTGCTTGATCCGTTCATGCCTGAGACAGCGCAGAAGATCAAGGAACAGTTATCTGCTCCTGACAGAGACTTCGATCAGCTTGGTCAGTTCGGCCTTTTACCTAACGATACAAAGGTCTCAGAAGCTCCTGAGATGCTCTTTGCAAGAAAAGATTTAAAGGATGTTCTTGAGAAGGCGGCTGAGATTACCAAGAAGCAGAAGGCTGAATTTGAGGAATCCCAGAGAAGAGCAGCTGAGAATCTTGCTAAGGCAGGCCTTGCACCTGCTCCTTCACCTAAGGCTGAAAGCGAGGGTGCTTCCGATTCAGAGCAGGCACCTATCGATATTCCTGCTAAGGAAGAGATCAGCTACGAGCAGTTCGGAGCTATGCAGTTCCAGGTTGGTGAGATCATTAAATGTGAAGCAGTTGAGAAGTCAAAGAAGCTTCTCTGCTCACAGGTTAAGATCGGAAGCCAGGTAAAACAGATTGTATCCGGCATCAGAAAGTATTACACACCTGAGGAGATGGTAGGCAAGAAGGTTATGGTTCTTGTAAACCTTAAGCCTGCAAAGCTTGCAGGAGTATTGTCAGAGGGAATGCTTCTTTGTGCAGAGGATGCAGAAGGCAACCTTGCCCTCATGACTCCTGAGAAAAACATGCCATCCGGCGCAGAAATCTGCTAATTACCGCGCTTTTTCAGAGCAGAAGCCGACGGAAGGCTGGTTGAAAAAATAATTGTTTTATATTCTTTGCTGTATTTGAAATAAATATAAGCGCCGTTCGTGGACACAAAAATATATATGCGAATCATTTGCACGAGGAAGATGATTTGCATATTGGAATATCAGATAAATGCCGATTGTTATGAATAAGATGAAATGAGGTATTTATCTGATATTACAATATAGCAAATCACGACGAGGAAACGTGAGCAGAGATATTTTTGTGTTCGCGTAAGGCGCATGTAATGTGTTATCATATAAATAACAGACATTTTATTTTTTATGGGGAGGGACTCCAAATGGTACGCAAAGAGGAACTGACTTACAAATCAAGAGACAGACAATCCACAATTCATGCGATTAAATGGATTCCTGAGGGACAACCTGTAGCTCTTTTACAGATAATCCACGGAATGCAGGAATACATTGACCGCTACGATGAGTTTGCCCGTTATCTTGCTGAAAAAGGCATTTTAGTAATGGGTAATGATCATCTTGGACATGGAAAGTCTGTATCAGGCAATGGTACCTTCGGCTTTTTCTGTAAGGATGATCCGGCAACAGTATTGGTAAGAGATGCACACAGACTTAAGAAGACTGTACAGGAAGAATATCCCGGAGTTCCGGTGTTTATTCTGGGTCACAGTTTCGGATCTTTCGTGGCAAGAGAGTATATAACCCGTTATGGTACAGGTATACAGGGTGCTATTATTCAGGGCACAGCATTTATGCCTACCGGAACAATCAATTCTCTCACATCACTTGTTAATTTCATGCAGGTTATCATGGGAACAAAGTATCGTTCCACAATGATCAACAACATGGCATTCAAGGGATATTTAAAGAGAATACCCAACCCAAGGACTAAGTTTGACTGGCTCTCTCACAATGAAGAGAGTATAGACAAGTATATTGCTGATCCTGCTGATAACTTTGTATTTACTTTAAATGGTTTCAGCACTATGGCAGAGCTCCTTAGGAGAGTGCAGGACAAGGATAAGATGGAGGATATACCTAAGAAGCTTCCTATTCTTATCACTGCCGGCAAGGAAGATCCTGTAGGTGATTACGGAGAGGCTCCTAAAAAGCTTTTCGATATCTACAAAAAACAGCTTCAGATTGAGAATGTTGAGCTTAAGCTCTATGACGGAATGAGACATGAACTCCAGCAGGAAATCGGAAGAGAGCAGGTATTTGCTGATCAGTATGAGTGGCTCAAGAAAGTGATAGACCGTGTCTCAAAGGATTGATACATCGAAAATAATGGTAAGATGTGCTTACCATTCTGACTGGGATGGGGCAATGAAACTGGCATGGGAAACCTTTGTGAGGTTCGATGCCCCTGACTATTCCCAGGAAGGCATACAAAATTTCCGCAACTTCGTCAATGACGAGATGTTGCGGAAAATGTTTTTAGCAGGGCATTATCAACTTTTTGTTGCTATCGATGATGGAAAATATGTCGGAATGCTAACACTTAGAGACAAGAAACACATATCCCTTCTGTTTGTAGACAAGGATTACCATCACAACGGAGTTGCCAGTGCCCTTATTAAATATGTGTCAAAATACGCTTTAGATGAAGAGGGGATTGATAGACTTACCGTCAATTCATCGCCGTATGCTATAAATTTTTACAGAAAAAGGGGATTCAAGGACCAGGGGCCTGAAACCGTCGCCGACGGAATCAGATTTACGCCTATGGAACTTATTATTAATAGATAACAAGAATTATAGAAGTAAGGAAAAGGTTTTGAGTTATGGGAAAACTATTTGATCTTGACAGTCCGCTGATGAGAGCGCTCTCAAAAATGGCGGATATTATGTGGCTGAACATTTTGACACTGCTTTTTGCAGTACCGCTCATCTTAGAGCAGCTTTTCTTTTTGGGACCGGTACTGTTTGGGGACTTTGAGTTTGAAGTAAGCTTTGTTATTTGGGCATGGGTTTTTGGAATTATTTGTTCTTTTCCTGTGGGTCCGGCGCTTACAGGTATGCACTATGTACTTCTTAAAATCGTAAGAGACGAAGAGAGTTATGTTACAAAATCTTTCTTTAAGTCCTTTAAAGAGAATTTCAAGCAGGCTTCTGTGCTTCAGGTTATTCAGTTTGTAATTGCGGGGATTCTTTTGCTGGATTATATGCTTATGAAGGATAACACAGGAATATACAGATACCTTGTTATAGCTATTGCGCTTATCCTTTACATGGTCTCACTGTATATCTTCCCGTTGCTTTCAAGGTTTGTAAACACAATTCCCGGGACACTGAAAAATGCGGCGCTTATGTCGGTACTTGCACTTCCTAAGACAGTACTTATGACGCTTTCAACTGCAATACCTGTCCTTATACTTTATTTCTTTGATGTTAAGGCGATTCCAATCATTATTCTTCTAGGAATTGCAGGTCCGGGATTTCTTTGTGCACTTTTGTATAACAATACCTTCAAGCGCTTTGAGCCAAAGGAAGAGTCTCTCACTGAGGAAGAAGAGCTTGAGGCTGCTATAAAGAAGATTGATGATTCACAAGAGGCTTCAGACGAGGAATAATTAAATTGAAAAAAAAATATCTGAAATGGCTGATTCCAATACTGGTTTTAACTTTTATGGTTTCTGTTGCCTGTGCTATCTATGGAAGAGGAATAAAGACTGAGGTAGCAAGGTCAGAGCTTCGCAGAAAGGCGGACGTTGTGTCTACCAATCTGTATGAAGTTGACAATTATATTAAAACTGCTATTGATTATAGTGACATTTCAGCGGTTGCCTGTAAGAGTCTTGGTTTTTATACGGATAAAAGCAAGATTCACAGTCTGCTTGAGTATATGGCAAGAACTGATTATGTTGATTCTTCTTTCGTGTGCAATTTTGACGGGAAAGGTTATGATCACAGAGGAGAGGAACTGGATATCAGTTCTGAGCCATTTTTTGCAGAGGCAATGGAGAAGTTTTCCAAAGGTGGAAATGGTCTGCTTCTTGTGCCTGAAAGTACAGCTTTTTCAGATAAATCAATATTAGTGATAAATCAGATATATTTTAGGGACCAGGTAAAAGGTTTCCTTATGACAGTACTTCATGTCGGTGATCTTGCCGACAAAATATTTGCCGGAATATTTGATATAGACAAAATGGCCCTTATAAGCCTTGCCGGCGATATCGTTGCCTCTCCTGATGATCTGTCAATGGAGGGAAATTTCTGGGATGATGCTCCAAGTACGCTTCCTGCTGATACTATCAAGCTGAATATTTCACGCAAAACATTATATATAAATGAAATAGATGATTATGGATATGTGGTAGTGGTGCCCTCAAAGGTGACTTTAGGGGCAGCAGTACTGCTTGTTGATCATAAAAGTTTTTCAGGTGTCATGAGCTTTGAAATGAGGAGATACAGGCTTTTCACATTAGCTCTCCTGGGAATTGTTTTTGTCTTCAGTTCAATGATGATAATCAGCTATTTCATCAGGCTTCGTATTATTAAAAGCCGCAGAGGAAAGAACGAAGAAAATGCACAGAAAGATAAAGGCACAGGCCTGTTAAACGGGTTGGGAGTTGCCGCTGAGATGAGTAAGTATATTGAAGATTCCAACATCAAGAAGGGAATCATGCTTTCTATCTTTGTGGAAGAATTCAGAACTTTACGGAATGAAAAGGGAGACGAAGAAGCTGACAGGCAAATAGGTGAGTTTTCAAGGAAACTGGCTCACAGATACCGCTTTACCGATATTGTGGGAAAAATATCAGACGGCGAATATGTGATCTTTGTAAAGGATGTGGAACAGGAAAAGGATATAAGGAAACAGGCGGATGATCTACAGATTTTCTTATATGACATAAAAAATGATGTTGCTCCCGGGGGAAAACCATTGAACGCAAGTGCAGGCGGGGCACTTTATCCAAGAGACGGTTCAAATGCAGATGAACTGCTCTCCGCAGCCAGAGCTGCTATGGAAAAGGCTAGAATAGAGGGAAGCGGAAGGGTCTCTTTTTACAGATAATGCAATAGACAAATTGCACAGTGAAAATTTTGATTCTTCGTCATTATTTTTGAAATATCAAAAAGGGATAATTTGCTTGGGCAGAATTGCTAAGGAATAATAAAATCTTTGTGAAAATAGTGAATAGATAATAAAATCCTTTATGGCTATACTTTTTTATAGCATAAACGCATTTGCAAATTAGGAGGAAAATTTAGGTATGGCAAGTTTATCACTTCAGCATGTAACTAAGGTTTATCCTAACGGTTTCGAGGCTGTTAAAGATTTCAACCTTGATATCGAGGATAAGGAATTTATCATTTTCGTAGGCCCTTCAGGATG
>JAFPVA010000307.1 GCA_017413105.1 Butyrivibrio sp.
GATAGAAGAATCTTTTCCCTGAACGCATCAATATCATGAACCACCCTGCGTTTATAGAGACCCTTAATAAAATCCAGCGCATCCTGATCGTTCTCGATATCATTAAACATGACCGCTCCAGCTTTCAGTAGGACTTCAAAATCTGTCTCTTTTGATTCAGTTGCAATGATTATCTCTTTCCTGTTTTCGTCATGATAAATGCAGTTGGGCTTTAGTTTAAACTGCTCTCCACAATGTGGGCATGTAGGAAAATAGAGATCCCTGTTAAGTATTCTCTTCCTGAGTTTATTATCCCCCGGGATATGTATTTCAGGATAAAGGGTATAATCAAATTCCATTCCGCATCTTGGACAAACAGCCGGTTTGGTCATTGTTTTTGGAAATTTATTTGGTGTAGCCATAACCCCTCCTAAGGTTTTTCATCGACTTCAGAATTTACTTGATCACCTTGAAGTTCATACGTCTGCCTTCTCTTTCTATGCTCTCAATCAGCCTTTCCATCATGGGATCACTTTTCTTGCTGGCTATTTCAAAATGCTGTTGACGCTGTTTCTCCATTTCCGCATACATCTCTTCAGTTACAGGAAGCACTCCACCAACCTGATGTTTCCAGCCATTCCCAGGATTGTCAATCAATGCAAATCTCTTTTCCCAGGAGCTTCTGCCTCTTTTGGCGCTCTCCTCTGATTTATATGGTTCAAAGCCATCATTTCCAAGAAGTGTCCCCTTGGTTCCTCCATACCACACAGCAATCGTTCCCGCATCATATGTCGGGTTCTCCGAAGTAGAATATGCCCTTATATAATAAACATAGCCATACACTTTTTTATTCTCATCACTCATAGTTAATCCCATTTTCCTCACATCATCTTGCGGTTTTTTCAGTCACTCCACAGCCAGTTCCAGGTATCCTCTTGCAATTCTTTCTGCCTGTTCCAGTTCTGCTTCCGTGTACCCTTCTCCAAACAGTTCAATCTCTGTAATTGTCTTAACGGGTCTGCCTGGAACAAGCCTCTTGTCCACATATACAGGCTTACTGTCATAGTATATACGAAAGACCAGAAACGCTCTTTTCTCATGATCTTTGACGACCTTGTACTCGTCTTTAAAACAGATGCCATACGTACTTGATGATATCAGTTCCGGGAAACCATGCTCTTTTGCATATTTAAGTCCGATGTATTTATGCCTGTTCTTCAAGTGCTTTCCAACATATTCTTCGAACATTATCTGGCGATTATCTCCCTTTAGCTGTTTACCTTGTCGTTTACGTTCGTAAATACCAGCTATAATTATAGCGGACTGCATATCTGCACACAATCAGTTTGAGCAAAGAATTAGATTATTCTTCAAGCATCCAGAACACAGCATTCATGACAGCTGCTATGACCATACCAATCCCTGCAGCCATGAGCCTGGCATTATATGGGCTGCTGTCCCTGAAGAGATAGCAAAGGATTCCCACAGCTATACAGCCCCATATGCCAAAGACAATCTTCCCGATCTTGAACATATGCTGCAGCACAAATGCCACAAGCACAGTCACACCAAATATAATCCAGTTAGTCTTTGCATTAAGTCCCATATTACGAACAATGAACACAGGTACTGCACCTGCCATGATGGAGTTAAGCAGGTCAAGCCTTGTTACAAGTACCTTTGCAATTCCAAGAAGTATTCCAAGTGGCATAAGTATTACTGCTAACATCATATTCTTCATCTCCCTTCAGTTTTCAAATGATTCCGCAAGCCCTGTCATGGCTGACTTCTGACTGGAAATAGCTTCCCATGGTCGTTGGTGCGTTAAACAGCGCCGACAAAAGATAGTTCTTTATGTTCCTGATCTTTGTTGTGTTATCTTTCATGCATCCCAGGACGTATTCAAGATGCATGTGGTTAAGCTTAAGGAACTTTGACTTTACAAGGTTTGCAGGATACTCATTCTTTGATATCCAGATAGTTTTGTTCTTACAGAGGACAGTCTCAAGGACAAGGTCGTAAATACCTTCGATTATTTCCTTCTCAGACGGATAGCGCTCAAGCATGGTATCCAGTGCCAGATTCTCACTGATGACCTCAGCGTATGCTTCATACTCATCGTTCACATCCGGCTCCATCGAAGAGATATGATTAGTTATTATAACTTTGTTAGTATTATTAATATTATTATAATTAGGGTTGGTTTTTCCAACCTCTAGAAGTTGGTTTTTTAAACCTCTAGAGGTTTGTTTTTCCAACCGGTTGGATTTTCCAACCTCTGAAACTTTTTCCACCGGTTCTGAAGTTTGTTTTTCAAACCTCTGGACGTTTTCATTCTCAGCCAAAATCTCTTTTTCAAAACCCTGATTTTTCTGTGTCTCTCTTTCAACAAAGTCCTTCAGATAAAGCCTGTCCGGGTTACCCTGTCCCTGCTTTCTCCTCTCAACAAGTCCTATTTCCTCTAATTCCCTGAAAAGGCTTATAGCCTTATTCTTCTTACATTTGAGCAGATCCATGGCTTCTGTCTGTGAAAACAGGATAAATGCCCTGTTCTGGTCATCCAGCCACTTATTTTTCTGTGATAATGACATTCTGTCCAGCATTAGTCCGTACAGGATCTTCGCGTCATTTGTCATATCCATGAAATAAGGATTCTCAAACAAGAGCTTTGGGATTCTGTAAAACGTATGCATTTCAGATTCCTGACCATAAAAATAGTCAAAAACGATCTTCTCGCTCAAGCTTTTGCTCCTCCCTTCAATTACTTTTGTTTCCGTTCTATTACCCTCAGTGGTGCAGTTTCTGCACTACCCTATGAGTTGAAACTTATGTCTTTTGTTGAAATTCTTAACGTAGATCCTGCTGGGTTTTCCTTTTGTCTGAAGCTTATATATGAGCCCCATCTCTTCCAGCTCGTTCATGCAGTCTATAATGGTATGTTTTGAAAAACTGATATCTTCTTCGATTTTCCTTAGCGGATAAATGATATAAACCCTGTTTTCTTCATCAAACCAGTTATTCTTTCTTGCTTCATGCATCTTATCCAAAAGTACTGCGTACAATACCTTTGATGATGATGACAGGGAAGAAAAATCCTTCCCCGTCAGAAGTTCCTTTGGTATCTCCACCGAGGCGTACTGCCTGGCCTGTGCTCCGTAAAAATATTCAAGCATTATTCTGTTCCTCACTTTCATGTTCCTGTTTCCACTGTTCCAACAGCCCTACTATGATTCGCTCTATCTCCGGCTGTGTGTAATATGCGGGAAAGAACTTGTTAAGTTTGCGTTCTGTTATGGTTATCTTCTTTCTTGTCTGTGGTGTGGCCCTGCCCTGGATAAGAATGTCTATCATCTGTTCCTGGGTGAGAGAATCATCATCACGGTATTTTCTTAAGTCCATAAGCTGTTCCTGCTTGATCATGCCATTCTCATGGATATATTCGTAAATCCACTGCTGATAGTTCTTATTAAGATAAGAGACTTCCACAGCCACAAGAAAAGATAATCTTCCAATATCCACCAAATCCAATAGCTTCGGTATAAGATATGTCAAGCGAATGTATCTGTGAACCTGCGATCTACCAATGCCTTCTGCATCCCCTATCTTTTCTGCAGAGTTTAACTTAGTCGCATCATGCGACAAAGTTAAATCCGTGCGGCTACCTCTGTGTTTTATAGCATCCATTTTCATTTTTAATGCAAAAGCTCTTTCACTCGGTAGTACTTCTTCCCTCTGTGAATTTGCATTTACCATAGCAATGGTCGCATCATCCTGCGTCATTTCTTTTATGATTGCTGGAATCTTCCTAAGTCCTGCCCTCTTAGCCGCATGAAGTCGTCTATGACCGGAAATCATTTCATAAGTACCTTCATCATCTGGTCTTACAAGGACTGGTGTAAGTACTCCGCTTTCCTTTATGCTTTCAACAAGCTCATCCATCTTTTCATCATCTACAACCTTGAATGGATGGTTTTCAAAGGGATATATCGTTAATACATCGAGATCTACTGTCCCCTCGGTGCTTGGTACACCGAGGAGTTCATCTATACTAGACAGCTTTACTGTCTGACCAACTCTTTTCGCCATTTTTCATAACCTCCTTGATAAGTTCTGTGTAAGCAAATGCAGCTTTTCCCTTGGGATCATATAC
>JAFPVA010000308.1 GCA_017413105.1 Butyrivibrio sp.
GGTGAGGAAGAGCTTAAGCAGCTTGAGGAAGCCATGGAAATGCTGGAAACCATGGAAGTGGTAAATCCTCACATGAGCAAGGAGGACCTGGAGGAACTAAAGCGCAAACACAGGGCTTCCGAAGATAAAGCAATCATGAAAGCCAACATGGAATACCTCAAGGACATGATCAAGCATGAACTTGGAAAGAACGCCTCCATGCCCGGTATGGGTGGCAGCGGAGTTTCCCCTGCTACATCCATGAGTATGCCCCAGGGTATGGGGATTGGGATGGGAATGGATATCTCAGCACCCCAGGCTTCAGCGCCATCATTTGATATCCAAATATGAAAAGTTTTATGGCTAAAGACGCCAAAAGCCTTAAAAATCAGGCACATTTGTATAGTCTAAAAGCAGAAGAGACTGCGTGAGCGAGACTGCTGCTGATGAAATGCGTTCCGCATACAAGGTCGACTTCAAGGACGATGCAACTATGATGCAGGAGATTCAGGACTGATACAATCACAGCATAATAGCAAGCATTTATCAAAACCCACATATAAACAGCACCCGTAACAGGGTGGTGTTTATTGGCTTTATCAACTTAATTATTAGTCAGAGATATAAATATATTTAGTTTAATCTCCGATAATAGTAAGTGGTAAACAACTACATTTTGTGGAGGATAAAAAATAAAAAATGAAAAAACAAGGAAAGGAGTGCAGAGATCATCTTGGAAACAAATACCCGACAATTTCAAAGATGTGTGAAAGCTACAATATTCCCATCTACACATATGAAAACAGGATAGGGAACTCCTGGAGTCTCGAAAAAGCCCTCACTACCCCATTAAAGAGAACGGTAATAAGGGCGCAAAACTAGCAAAGAAAATCTAAAACGCTTTTCGTCAAATGACCAGCGTAATTTTAGCCTAGGAGGAAAAGAAAAATGCAAAAGAAAAGGTTTTCAGTAAAAGCAAGGATCGTAGCAATGGCAGTCATACCTGCAGTGATATTATCCGCAGTTATCCTGGTACTCGGAATATTGTTTATGAAAGCAGGCATGGAGGAAGAAATTGGAAAAGGACTCATGGCATCTGCCTATGCCTATAAGGATATAGCAGTACATGTAACTGACAGAGAGGCGGGCGATAATGAGAATGAGACCATGCTAAAAGATCTTACCGGATATGATTATACTTGGTTCGATGGAGATACCAGAAAGAACTCGTCTCTTGGATCTTCTGTTATCGGCACAAAAGCAGCAGACGCAGTTATCAAGGAAGTAATCAATAACGGTCATACGTATTCATCAACGAATACTCAGGTTGCGGGAAAACCTTACTTTGTAGCTTACGTGCCAGTTAAAGATGATGCTGGTAATGTTTACGCAATGGCTTTTACCGGAGTATCAAGAGAGTCGGTATCAGCACAGATAAACAAGTCCATTATGATCATGGTAATCATAAGTGTAGCACTCCTAATAGTAGCTGTTATTGTAGCCTTTAGGTCAGCTACGGCGATGGCTGGAGCAGTAGGAGAGATAAGTAAGAGCATAAAGGCTCTTGCCGATGGAAGATTTGTAAAAGCCCAAAAGTACCTGAACAGAAATGACGAGATTGGGTCTGCACTAAATGATACCAATACTCTTATTGATGGGCTTAAAGAAATTGTTGGTAATATCAGAGAGTCAGCTTCGGCAGTAGGAACATCCTCAGGCCAGCTTTCAGATATGGCTAATCAGATATCACAGACAGCAGAGGACGTATCAAATGCAGTTCAGGAGATTGCATCTGGCGCTACCCAGCAGGCAGATGAAATTCAGAACGCATCAACAAACGTAGGATATATCGGTGATGCGGTAGGTGATGTGCAGACTTCGACAAGTAACCTCGAAAATCTTGCGGGCAAGATGAAAGAGGCTTCGGAAGTATCAAGTGCATCACTATCAAGCTTACAGGAATCTTCCGGTGAAATGACGGCTAAGATAGATGAAATATCAGAGACAATCCATAGGACACAGGATGCAGTAGATACCATCTCAGAAAAGGTAGAGGGTATTACAAATATAGCAACACAGACAAACCTCTTATCACTTAATGCCTCAATCGAAGCTGCAAGAGCTGGCGATGCAGGAAAAGGCTTTGCAGTAGTAGCTCAGGAAATCGGAAAACTCGCAGAAGATTCTAAGATCATGGCTGATGATATCAAAAAGCAGATGGAAGAACTTCTTGAACAGGCAGGAGCAGCAGTTGTGGCAGCCAAGGATGTCAAAGACGCTAACCTTGAACAACAGGCATCTCTTGGAGAGACCATTCAAAGCATAAATGGTATGATAAATGATATAAATGATACTGTTGGAGGTGTTCAGACAATAAGTAGTGGTGCTGAAAGATGCGATACATCAAAGAATGCAGTTGTTGATGTTATGAGCGCTCTTTCTGCAATCTCAGAAGAAAATGCAGCATCATCCGAGGAAACAGGAGCATCCATGCAGGAGCTTTCGGCTACAGTTACAACTCTTGCTGGTTCTGCAAATGGTCTTAAGGATATTGCTGATAAACTGAACAGAGATATGGAGTTCTTTAAAGAAGAATAATTGGGGTTTTATGAAGATCAAATGTGATTATTGTGGTAATACCTACGATGAGAAACGATGAAAACGGGCGCCCTTTCAGAAGCCAGTATTTATCTGCATTTCTAGCATCACCAAGCTCATAAAAGTCTCGTTAACTATTTCATAAAAATTCCGGCAATGTCGATGTTTACTGATTTGCACATGTTTTATTCGTGATACAAAAGTGTTGCGTTTACTATGACAAAAATAAGGCGGCCCCTCAGGGACCGCCTATCAGCTTTTATTCTTTATTAAGACCTTTTTTAGTACCATAAGACATATAAAGCACATCGTAATCTGGATGATTGTTGAGCAGGGGGTGGCCAGTTCTATGTGAAAAAGGGATACTAAATAAAAGCATTATTCCATCTATCTAAAAATCATTCAAAGATTAGGATTCAAAACATGTATTGGTCTAATTTCAAATCCTGAAAACGCAATACATAGCATTTTATTACAAAACACCAGCCACATACTAGAGGCAAAATGAGACATGAGCGGAGCGGAATAATATAGTTTGCTCCGCTTTATACTATCCCGAAATATCATTGCACAAAATTCCTCTTTTGTGATATGCTATCTATAGGAGGCGCAAAATGGGTGAGAATTCGGCATATTACAATTCCTTAAAGCAAAAAC
>JAFPVA010000309.1 GCA_017413105.1 Butyrivibrio sp.
AGGGTATGAAGTTTACCATGGATGATATTTCCAAGGAACTTCACATCAGCAAAAAAACAATCTATAAAGAGTTCTATGATAAGGATGAGCTCTTTTTTGCCACTGTCGATTACGGCTTTTCAGCCATCAAGCAGAAGGAAGCAGAGATTGTTGCAGACAGCTCACTTGACCTGGTGACAAAGATTTCAAAGCTTATTGTATGCCTTCCGGACAATTATAAGAATATCGATTTCAGGCGTGTTTATCAGCTTAAAGAGAAATATCCTAAGGTATACATGAAGCTGGCTGAGAGGATTGAGAGCGACTGGGGGGAAACAGAGAAGCTTCTTAATCAGGCCATGGACCAGGGACTTATAAAGAAGGTTCCGGTGCCGCTCATCAAGCTGATGGTCGAAGGCGCCATCGAGAAGTTCTTAAGTTCAGAGGAACTTGTCAGGACAGATTTTAGCTATGAACAGTCCTTAAACGGAATGATCGATATCATCATTAATGGCCTTAGGGTCTGATCTTTTGGAGGTTTTAAATGATTTTTTCAGACGGAAAATATTTTCTGTTGCAGACTGCAAACACATCATACTTATTTAGAGTGATAAAATCGGGACACCTGGAGCACTTGCACTACGGCGCATCCCTGATTTCTGATAAAGCATACAGGAAGGCATTGGAAGCCGGAAATGTTGAGAGTGCTTTTTCTACCGGAAAAGATGGAATCATAAGCATGGCTGAGGCTATAGCTCCCAAGCATCTTTTTGGCGGCGGAAATATGAACGTGTACTCTGATGAGCACAGCGATGTTTTTCTTGAAATGCTGGGGCTTGAAATGTCCTCTTTTGGCAGGGGAGATATAAGAGAACCATTTGTTGAGCTTTATTATCACGATGGATCATCTACAGTAGATTTCACTTTTGACAGTTATGAGATAAAAGATGGGAAGTCTTCGCTGGAGACGCTTCCTTCTTCCTATGATCACACAAAGTATACCGGAAATAATTCGGATAAGGTAGAGGAGCTGGTTATCACTTTAAAGGATAAGAGCTATGGAAGCAGGCTTACTCTGACTTATGCAGTATTTCCTGACTGTGACGTTATAACAAGAAGTGCATGTCTTTATAATGACAGCGATAAGGACATCAGGATAGACAGACTGATGAGTACTCAGATAGATTTTGACAGCCCTGCATTCAAGATGACTTCTTTCCATGGAAGATGGGCTGATGAGATGGGAATCCATGCTTCTGTCTGCACTGGAGGAAAGGTTGTCTGTGAGGAGCTTGCGGCCGGTGAATCCGGATCAAGATCCAATCCTTTTGTCATCGTAAGTGATGTTGATGCCGATGATAACCACGGTGACAGCTATGGTTTTAACCTGGTTTTCAGTGGCAATCACTATGAGGCCCTTAGCTCAAATGGTAAAAATATGAGCCGTTTCGTGGCCGGCATACAGCCTACAGGCTTTGACTGGCTGCTGACTCCCGGCAGTAAATTTGAAGCTCCCGAGGCAGTTATGACTTTTTCTGCAGATGGATTTAGCAAAATGAGCCTTAATATGCATAATTTTGTGAGAAAGCATATTGTAAGAGGAAGCTGGCGCGACAAGGAGCGTCCTATCCTTATCAACAGCTGGGAAGCTTCCTATTTTAACTTTACTCAAGGTTCACTCCTTTCGCTGGCAAAAGAAGCTAAGAAATGCGGAATTGAGCTCTTTGTCATGGATGATGGCTGGTTTGGAAATCGTAATGACGATAAGACTTCACTGGGAGACTGGTACGAGAATAAGAAAAAACTTCCCGGTGGAATAAAAGAACTGGCTGAAAAGATAACAAATCTAGGAATGCTGTTCGGAATATGGGTCGAGCCTGAGATGGTAAATGAGGAAAGTGATCTCTACAAGGCTCATCCTGACTGGACTGTATCTGTTCCGGGAAAAGATCATTCCAAGGGCAGAAACCAGATGAACCTTGACCTTACAAGGACTGAGGTTCAGGATTATGTAATCGATGCTATGAAGAAGGTCTTTTCTGCAGGAAAGGTATCCTATGTTAAGTGGGATATGAACAGGATTTTCTCAGACAGATACTCAAGAGATCTTTCAGCTGAGAGGCAGGGCGAGTTCCAGCATCGCTATTACATTGGCCTTTACCGCATTATGAGAGAATTGACACAGAGCTTCCCTGATATTTTGTTTGAAGGTTGTTCAGCAGGCGGAAATAGATTTGACCTTGGAATCCTTTCTTATTTCCCGCAGATCTGGGGAAGTGATGATACTGACGCTTTCTGCAGACTTGATATTCAGAGAGGATACAGCTACGGTTATCCTGCAAGTACTGTTGGTGCTCATGTTTCAGCATGTCCTAACCATCAGACACTTAACAGGCTTCCTCTTGAGACAAGATTTGAGATTGCCTGTCCGGGATGCTTTGGCTATGAGCTGAATCTCTGTGAGATGCCTGATTCTGACAGAAAAGTAGTTGCTGATCAGGTGGAATTCTACAAGAAGTGGAGAGAAGTATTCCAGTTTGGTGACTATTACAGACTTCCTGACGATGGATATATGATCGTCAGCAGAGATAAAAAGAGGGGCGTATGCTTCGCAGTTGAGAAGGGGTCACGCCCTAATAATGATTATCGCAAGATAAGAACAGTTGGGCTTGACGATGATAAGGTCTACAATGTGGTTAATCGTGTGGTCCCGCTCAAACTCAAGGAGTTTGGAAGCCTTGTGAATGCAGTTGCGCCTGTTCATGTTAAACAGGATGGAATAGTCCACAGCATAATGGATAAGATGGTCCACATGAACGGAGAAGAGCAGAAGGCAACAGCAACAGGTGCTGCTTTAAATGGTCATGGACTTGCTCTTAATGCTTCTTTTGCCGGAACAGGCTACAACGGAGATACTCGCATCATGCGAACGGGAGATACGCGCCTATACATGTTTGAAGAGGCATAAAAAGCTTGAAGAAGTATGAGTTGTAATGTGATATATTAAGAAATAAAAAAGGGAAATCCTTATTTCATGTTAAGAAATAGGGGTTCCCTTTTGTTTTAAAATAATTGTCTCAGCAGATTATGCGTTGTGCTCAAGAAGATAATCATTGAGAGCATCTGTGATCTCTTCTCCATCGATGCCATGTACTGCGCAGGCTTCAACAAGAGATTCCATCTGAGATGCAGGGCAGTGGATACAGCCCATTCCGCACTCCATAAGAAACTGTGCAGCAAGAGGGTGCTTTGTAATGATGTCCCCTACAAGCATATCTGAGGTAATAAGATTACCTTCTTTATTCTTCAATTCTTCACTCACTTTTGTATCCTCACTTTCATTATCATTTCCAAAGAATAAATCTTTTAATGACATAGTATTTACTCCATCATATACATTAAATAAATTGTGCAAAATGATTTTACTTCTTTTTTCTTTTTATTTCAACCCTAAAAAAATAATCTATAAATGTTCGCGAATCATCGTTACTGTTCACTCGCATGCAGCTCGCTCCAGTAACCAATTCGCGCATTCATTCCATATCGACTTCGTCGAAGGAATGCGCTCACTCCTGCATCAAGTTCTCACGAAATGCGCAGCTTAGTGCGCATTTCTGTCTGAA
>JAFPVA010000310.1 GCA_017413105.1 Butyrivibrio sp.
GCGCAGTTTAAGAAACTCCTTCAGACCCTTAAGGCTCTTTGTGATGTCGATATTGTCATATTCTATGTTGTTTCTGTCCAGATTGTACTTACACTCAATGCAGTCCGGGCACATCTCACTTCCATATACTTTTAACATATTTCCCTCCTGCTTATCTACCAAGCTGCGCTTCGATGCTACTTACCAATGTTTCGGGTTTCTCTGAAGGAGCAAACCTGTCAACAACATTTCCATCCTTATCTATAAGGAACTTAGCAAAGTTCCACTGTATTCTTCCGGGTTTCTGGTCCTTGAGGTACTTGTAAAGAGGGGCAGTATCTCTTCCATTTACTTTGATTTTCTCAAAACGTGGGAACTTTGTGTTATATCTGAGGGTGCAGAAGCTATCTATCTTCTCTGCACTGCCAGGTGCCTGAAAAGCAAACTGGTTACAAGGAAAATCCAAAATCTCAAATCCCTGATCATGATACTTCTCATAAAGATTCTCAAGTCCCTCATACTGTGGTGTAAGGCCACACTTGGTTGCTGTATTAACGATCAGAAGCACCTTTCCCTTATAATCCGAAAGTGAAACATCATTGCCTTTATTGTCTTTTACTGTAAAATCATAAACGCTCATTTTTCATATCTCCTTTATTTGATGATATACGCATCAACTATCTCGCCAACATACATGGTGTGGAAATCTCTGTTAGCCATGGGATATGTCCCGTCCACATCCTGAGGATATGTCTTTTCTCTTATATCTTCAGGAATCTTTGAAAGGTCCTGATCCTGAGCATACAGAACTTTGCACTCGATAGTCAGAGGATACTGCTTAACACCAGGAGTCTTGATGGTATCAGCATCCACCAGCTCAAGTCCTGCCTCTTTTACTTTGTCAATATTAAAGCCTGACTGCCATCCGCAGATCTTGTTTATCTGAGGATCCGGATTTTCAAGTGGAACGCTGATTGTGAATTCGCCAGCCTTATCAAGCTGTCCCTTGGTAAATCTTCCCTGACGGACATACACATGAAAGGTTGGCTTATTCCACAGTGTTCCAAGATGTCCCCAGCCTATTACCATTGTGTTGAACTTATCTGCATTGGTATTTAAAAGAATTCCCTTGGGAAGTGCCTTTGTAATAAGACCCGCATAATCAGTCACATTGATTTTTTCCTTCATTTTCGTAACCTCCATCATTCAAAATAATAACTTCTTGATCCTAAACACACTCTCCGGAATTCCAAAGAATCCATCAGAGCATTCATCCTTTATGGAATGCTTACTATTTAATTCTGTTTCACCATGCCGTATAATGTATAGCATTTCACATGCCTCTTCTTATTGCTCAATCATCCTTTTTCCGAATTCTTTTGCTGCTTCAAGCTTTCCATCTATATTAAGCATATGCGCATAGAAATAGTCTTCACAGACAGTTATCCCTTTCCCCTTAAGCATCTTCTTTAGCGCCAGGACTGTTCTTCTTGACCAGTTTGAAGTTGTAAAAAGGACTACCTTTGAAACCATCTTAGAATCAAGCTCTTCCGCATATTCTTTAAGCTCGTGAGCCATGATATTTGCATATGGAGCTCCGCCAAGAAAAAGAATGTCCACTTTTTCTTTGAGTTTTGGTTCATCAGCTATGCTGACTGCC
>JAFPVA010000311.1 GCA_017413105.1 Butyrivibrio sp.
CATACACTGGCCTTCGTTAACAGCTATGATAGAGCCGTTAGAAATAATATTGTCATTTCCCTTTCCTGCTTTTTTTACACCTTTTGTAAGAAGCACATCACTGGAAAGTGATGGACAATAAAAATAATCGCGCCACTGGTCAGACAAAACGCTTCCGCCAGCAACAAGTGCTGCCTGTAAAAGACCCATAACTATCTCCTTTCATACATGTCCCATAGAAATATTTAGCCAATACTAGTCGGCTCATTATATTTTCGCACATTTGTAAAGAAAATGCACTAATTATCTGTTATTTGATGTATCATTACATGTATGGGAAGAAGGGAAATTACGATAGCCATAACTTCATCAGGTCAAAGAAGGATTCTTACAGCTCATCAGGGCAGACGCCTGAAGGAGCTTCTTTCTGATGCAGGCATTTTTTTCTCACTTCCATGTTCCGGTAATGGGCGGTGTGGGAAATGCGTGGTTACCTTTAAGGCGGGGGCGCCAAAGGCAACAGCACTTGATGAGCATTTCCTTGGTAAAAAAGATATCGACGCCGGAAGAAGGCTTCTTTGCAGATGCATCCTGGAAGATGACTGCGAAATTGAGCTGGATGGGAGGCAGGGAACTAATGAGGAAGAAATGCTGGTGGAAGGGGCTATGGCAGAGACCGGAATTACGGCTGCGGAATGCGACGCCTTCGGAATTGCCATAGATATCGGAACCACCACTGTTGTTTCTTCTCTGGTAGGAAAAGATAAGGATGAAAAGAGCCATATAATCTCAAACCGATACAGTGTTAACCATCAGCGGGAATACGGTGCAGATGTGATCTCCAGAATAGAGGCAGCCTCGGATAAAGAGAAAAAGAAAAGGCTTCAGGGACTAATATGTTCTGATCTTTATAGCATGGTAAAGAGCCTTCTGAAGGACAACAACATTCCGGAAAAAGAGCTTTCTGAGGTGGTGGTGTCTGGAAACACCACAATGCTTCACCTTCTTCGGGGCTTTGATGTAGAAGGGCTCGGTCGTTATCCCTACAGGACAGAGAGCCTGGAATTGGAAGAGCTATCTCTAAAGGATCTTTTAAATGAAGATTTTGAGAGTGATGTGAGGACGTATCTGCTTCCGGGAATATCGGCATTTGTGGGAGCGGATATCGTATCCGGGCTGTATTATCTTGATATTATTAAGGGTGGGAAAAAGACTCTTTTTATAGATCTTGGTACCAACGGAGAAATGGCCTTTTTTGACGGGAAGGAACTGTCAGTAGCATCTTCTGCAGCAGGACCTGTATTTGAAGGTGGAGGAATCAGCTGCGGCATAGCTTCTGTTCCGGGAGCAATCTGCCACGTGACAATTGAAGGCGAGAGAGTGCAGTACGAGACCATAGAGGGAAAGGCGCCTGTAGGCATCTGCGGAACCGGAGTAATTGAGGCGGTTTCTGAGCTTAGGAGAAATGACATTATTGATGCCAAAGGACTTCTTTGCGAAGAACATTTTGACACAGGCTTTCCTTTGGCGGAGGATCCGGAAGGAAAGTCTATAGTCGTTACCCAGTCTGATATCAGGAATGTTCAACTGGCAAAGGCTGCGATACAGGCAGGGCTAAAAGAGTTGCTTTCCGGCCAGGAACCTGACGGAATTTATATTGCCGGCGGATTCGGTGCCGGGATGAATGTGCAGAAGATAAGGGATTTGAGACTTTTCCCTGAAGATTATTGTGATAAGATAGTGGTGGCGGGCAATACTTCGCTAAAGGGAGCCATAAAATATCTAAAGCAGGTACTTGTCGGGAGAGAGGAAGGCGATAAAGAAGAGCTTATTGCTATTTCCCAGATGGCAAAAGAGAGTATTCTTGCTGCGAAGGATGGCTTTGATGAAAGTTACATAGACGCCTTAGGTTTTTAACAGGGAGTGAATTATGATCTGTGATACATGTAATAATTATGTTTATGATGAGGACTGGGAATGCTATACCTGCGTGGTCAACATGGATGAGGATGACTATGCAAGGATGATGGGAAACGGAAACAGGGAATGTCCCTATTACCAGGATAACGACGAATACAAGGTGGTTAGACATCAGATATGAGCGATATATGGAATGAGCAAATACATTCGTATTTGTGAGATGACATAACGGACATGAGGATGGAGCACTGTGGTGCGGAATCCGAATGTACGTAGCATGGCGTGAACGAAGTGAAGCCATGCATATCGCTATCAAAATATTTAAGGAGCACAGGTATGAGAATAGTTTTGCAGCATCTTACAAAGAGATTTCCCAACAGAAACAAGAAAATAAAAGAAGATGTGGTGGCGGTCAACGACTTTGATTTTGAAATTCCGGATGGCAAGCTTATAGGCCTTCTTGGCCCTTCGGGCTGTGGAAAGAGCACTGCCCTTAATCTTATCTGTGGACTTGAGAAGCCTTCAGAGGGAAGGATCATCTTTGGTGATACAGATGTTACTGATCTTCCGCCGGAGCACAGGGGAGTTGGACTGGTTTTCCAGAACTATGCTCTTTATCCGCATCTGACAGTAAGAGAAAATATCAGATTTCCTCTGGAAAACCTTAGGGGCAGCAAGAAACTCTCAAAAGAGGTAATGGAGGAAAAAGTTCAGGAAGCGGCAAAGCTTGTGCAGATCCAGGATCTTTTGGACAGAAGACCCAATGAGATGTCCGGAGGACAGCAGCAGAGAGTTGCCATTGCCAGAGCACTGGTAAAAAGACCCCAGGTGCTTCTTTTGGATGAGCCCCTGTCAAACCTTGATGCAAGATTAAGGCTCCAGACCAGGGAAGAACTTAAGCGTATACAGCTTGAGACAGGGATAACCACAGTATTTGTTACCCACGACCAGGAAGAAGCCATGAGCATTTCTGACACCATTGTGGTAATGAAGGCCGGTGTACTTCAGCAGATGGGTAAGCCACAGGAAATATACGATGAGCCCGTGAATCTTTTCGTGGCAAAGTTCCTTGGAACACCTCAGATAAATGTCTTTCATGGGAAGATAAAAGATGGAAAAGTCTTCATTGGAGACAGCGCTGTTATGGAAGCTGTGGGAACCGCAGAGGAGAGAGAAGTCTATGTTGCGGTAAGACCTGAAGGCTTCGTTGTTGATAAGGAAGGCCCTTTGAGCTGCAGCTTTATCAACAGAGAGGTTATGGGTCGTGATACCAGCGTGGTGGCAGCAAATCCACATTTTATCGGAGAGAATATAAGGGCGATCATTCCGGCTGAGGAGACAATAGTGCCTGAAGAAGGAATGGTGAAGTTCAGACTTAAACCAGCCAAGGTTCGTGTCTTTGACAAGGTGACAGAGGAGAGGATCGTTCTATGAAAAAGAATCTGACAGCGTGGCTGTGTCTATTGCCGGCCATAGTTTTTCTCGGGGTATTCATGGTATATCCCCTTGTGGATGTACTTATCTATTCCTTTGAAGAAGGGTATAACTTTGCGTCTCAGAGTTTCTGGGGCACCGGACTTTATAACTACTCATACGTGCTTCATGATCCCTATTTCATTCAGGCTCTCAAGAATACCTTTATTATCGTTATAATAACAGTGCCTTTATCTACAGCCATAGCACTGCTCATATCTATTCAGCTCAGTTCCGTTAAGACTATAAGGGATTTCTTTCAGACGGTCTATTTTTTGCCCTATGTGACTAATACTCTGGCGGTAGGCCTTGTTTTTATGATCCTGTTTAAAAAGACAGCTTATTCCGACGGTCTTATTTCCATACTTCTGCAGCTGTTCGGCGGGCCTTCTGTGGATTTCATCGATGGACCCTATTGGGCAAAGATGTTCGTGATGTGCTTTTATACTATCTGGATCGTTATGCCCTTTAAGATCCTTATCCTGACCAGTGCCCTTGCTTCGGTTAATCCGTCCTATTACAAGGCGGCTCAGGTAGATGCTACTCCCAAGTGGCGAATCTTCTATAAAATAACGCTCCCCATGATATCACCCATGGTCTTTTACCTGATAATCACCGGATTTATTGGGGCGTTTAAAGCCTATAGTGATGAGGTTGCTCTTTTTGGAACGGACCTTAATGCAGCGGGAATGAATACAATTGTCGGCTATGTTTACGATATGCTCTATGGCAACAGCGGCGGTTACCCGTCCTACGCATCGGCAGCAGCGCTGATACTTTTTGCAATTGTTTTTACCATTACTACGATAAATCTTATGGTCAGCAGAAAGACCGTTTATTACCAGTAAAGTTTGGTGGTGGAATAATATGAATGAAGCAGAAAACAAAAAATTAGAAAAACAAAGCAGAGTAAAGGAAATAGCAAGGAATATTGCCATGCACATTCTGCTTACTCTCTGGGCAGTACTGGTTCTTTTCCCTTTTTACTGGATGATATTGTCATCGGTAAAGAGCTACAGTACTTACAATTCCGAGTATATTCCGAAATTTTATACCTTAAATCCTACTATCCAGAATTATGCAACGGCCTTTACCGCGGTGCCTCTGGGAAGGTACTTTATCAACACCTTCATTTTTACGGTGGTCACAACCTTCATCATGATGATAGTTGTCATCCTGGCGGCCTTTGCTTTTTCAAGGCTTGATTTTAAGGGAAAAGATATTGTGTTCTCCTTCTTTTTATCACTGATGATGATTCCTAATGAGCTGGTTATCATTACTAATTTTGTCACCATAACCAATCTGAATCTAAGGAACACCTTTATGGGACTGATACTCCCTTCCGTAACGTCGGTCTTCTACATTTATCTTTTAAAGGAAAACTTTGAGCAGATTCCGGAGGAATTATATAAAGCAGCAAAAGTCGACGGCACTTCGGATTTCAGATATCTCTGGAGAGTTATGCTTCCGATTTCCAAGCCTACTCTGGTGACTATAACTATCCTTAAGGTTATCGAGTGCTGGAACTCCTACGTATGGCCGAGACTTATCACCGATGATCAGAATTATTTCCTGGTATCCAACGGAATTCAGGAGATAAGAGAGAACGGCTTCGGAAGAGAAAATGTGCCGGCTATGATGGCTGCAGTTGTTGTCATCTCGGTTCCGCTGGTTGTCCTGTTTTTGATCTTCAGGCAAAAGATAATGGCCGGAGTGGCAAGAGGCGGAACAAAGGGCTAAGAGTTATTCGGCTGTATTATGGTTGGTTGTGATATCCGACCGGAGAATATCAGATAATAAACTGGAGCTAGTAGAGGTGAACAGTAGGATGAAAATAAAAAGAAGGAAATGGGGAATTGCACTGGTGACAGCGCTTGCAATTGGTATCCTCACGGGCTGTCATGGGGCAAAGAGTTCTTCGGACTTTGAAATACCGGAATCCTTTGATGAAAGTAAAGCGATGGAGATTACCTTCTGGGCCAAAAATGATACCAACAAGACCCAGACTGCGATCTATAACAAAGCTATAGAGGATTTCCAGAAGCTATATCCGAATATTACGGTAAATATGAGACTCTATACGGACTATGGCAAGATCTACAATGATGTCATAACCAATATTTCAACCAATACAACGCCAAATGTGTGTATCACGTACCCGGATCATATTGCTACATACCTGACCGGAAACAACACAGTGATTCCGTTGGATTCTCTTTTTGCAGATGAAAAATACGGTCTCGGGGGGAGTGAACTTAAATTTGAGTCCCCTAAGGTTTCGGAAATTGTTCCTGAGTTTTTGAATGAATGTGTGATAGGCGAGCATCACTACGCAGTTCCCTACATGAGATCCACTGAGGCATGCTATGTCAATAAGACCTTTGTGGAAAAGCTTGGATATAAGCTCCCGGAGATGCTTACCTGGGACTTTGTATGGGAAGTATCAGAAGCAGCAATGGCGCAGAATGCGGATGGAACCTATAAGGTAAACGGACAGAATGTGCTTATCCCTTTTATATACAAATCCACCGATAACATGATGATAACTTCCCTTAAGCAGAAGGGGGCTGACTATTCGGATTCAGATGGAAATATCCTTCTGTTTAATGATGAAACCCGCAATATTTTGCTTGATGTGGCAGAACATACAAAGAACGGTGCGTTTTCAACTTTCAAGATATCAGGGTATCCGGCTAACTTTTTGAATGCAGGACAGTGCATTTTTGCGGTTGATTCTACAGCCGGTGCCACCTGGATGGGATCTGATGCGCCTCTCATGGATATAGCGGAGGATAAGATTGTAGACTTTGAAACCGAGGTAATGACGGTTCCACAATATGACCCTGAAAATCCATGGATGATGTCACAGGGACCTTCAATCTGCATATTCAATAAAGCAGATCCTCAGGAGGTCATGGCGTCCTGGCTCTTTACTCAGTATCTTTTGTCAAATGAAGTGCAGATCGCATACTCACAGACAGAAGGTTATATTCCTGTTACAACCAAGGCCCATAAGGATCCCGGGTATCAGGAGTATCTTTCACTGGAAGGCACAGACAATGAGCTTCACTATGATATAAAGATCAAAGCTGCCAAACTCCTGATGGACAATACGGAACACACCTTTGTGACTCCCGTGTTTAACGGCTCAGCTTCCGTGAGAGATGCGGCGGGACAGCTTGTAGAGAATGTGACCAAGAATGTAAAGAGAAAGAAAACGGTGGACGAAGCATTTATCCTTGCCTTGTACGATGATGTCAGGGCTCTGTATCATCTGGATCAGGGAAAAGCTGCGCTTGGCGGCGGAAAAGAGGATCTTGGCGAGCTGCCCTTTGCTTCAAAAGTGTTACTTGGTGCTATTGTTATCGCCTGGATCTGCATCGCATTTTTCTGGCTGCGGGATTCGTTTCGGCAAAAGAATCAAAACAATGCATGAAAAAAATTGTATTTATCTCACAATAACTGTATAATTGCATTGTTTGTAATTGTTTGGGCTGTAATTTCGTAAGACGAAATATGGACCCGCGCACAAAAGGAGGAAATATTATGAAAAAAACACTGGCAGTAGTATTAACAATGGGACTTGCACTTTCATTTGTTGGCTGCGGCAGCAAAGAGGCTTCTCAGGTTGCTGATACAGCAGCAGAAGTTGCAAGCACAGTAGAAGAGACAACTACAGAAGTAGCAGAGACAGCTACTGAGACAGCTACAGAGGTAGCTGAGACTGTTTCAGAGGCAGCAGGCGATGTTAAGGGCGAAGGCGTTATGTCTTATGCTGATTATGAAGCAGCTGCTCTTGACACAGAGGTAGTTGTAGAGACTTATGTACAGGCTAAGCAGTCCTGGTGGGAAGATAAGGCTACATTCTACACACAGGATCAGGATGGTGCTTATTTCATCTATGAGATGGCATGCTCTCAGGAAGATTATGACAAGCTTGTACCAGGCACAAAGATCAAGGTTTCAGGTGTTAAATCTGAATGGTCTGGCGAGTCTGAGATCGTAGACGCAACCTTCGAGATCGAGGATGGCAACTTTGTTGCTGAGCCTAAGGATGCAACAGATCTTCTTGGATCAGATGATCTTGTAAAGCTTCAGAACCAGCTTGTATCTTTCAAGGATATGACTGTTGAGAAAGTTGCATACAAGAATGAGCAGCCTGGAGATGACATCTATGTAACACTTTCAAAGGATGGCAATAACTATGAGTTCTGCCTTGAGTACTATCTCAATGGTTCAGATGAAGAGTTCTACAATCTTGTTGGCGGCCTTGAGGCTGGACAGACTGTAGACGTAGAGGGCTTCCTTTACTGGTATGAGGGTGCTAACCCACACATCACAAAAGTTACTGTAAAGTAATTTTTCCAATTCAGAAATAATAACAATAATTTAATCGACTTTAGAAGACACAGTGTGAGTGATTTGCACTGTGTCTTTTTTCTTATATTAAGATTCGCAATATTGTGTTATCATATCCGTGGTAAATCACAAAAAAATCGGAGGGGAACATGAAGGGACCGGTTATAACAAGGGACAAGGTTGAAACAATTCTTGATAAGAAATTCATAAGAGTATTTGATCTTCAGCATTCGGAGGGTAAGCATTACTTTGATGCCACAAGAAGATCTCTGGATAACCTCGTGGCCATCAAGACAGAGGAAGAGTTTAAAAAGATGCTTCCGGATGCGGTCAGTTGCACTGTGATAGTTGAACTGCCAAATGAAGAGCCAAAACTTCTTTTATCCTATGAATACAGATATCCGGCTGGAAAATTTCTGCTTGGAGTTCCGGCAGGGCTATTAGATCCCGAGGATCAGAATGCCGAAAATCCTCTTTTTGCAACTGCAATCAGAGAGATAAAAGAGGAGACAGGAATTACCTTTGACCCGGGCAGAGATAGTATTGAGGTTATAAATCCGCTGGTGTTCAGTACACCGGGCATGACAGATGAGAGTAACGGCCTGGTGAAGGTTGTATTAAGGCCGGATGACCTTGGGGAACTGTCTCAGGAAGGGGCAGAAGGTCAGGAGTGCTTTGATGGATTTGCTCTGGTGAGTAAGAGCAAGGCAAGGGAAATCCTAAAAAATGGAGTGGATGAACATGGTCATTTTTATTCTGCATATACCTGGGCAGCTCTGATGATTTTTGTTACAGATATGTGGGGGTGATTTTTTATTTGACTGCAATGGGGAGAAAGTGAGCCGCAAGTTATTTCTAATTTTTGTTGGGAGAGTTTTTTTGTTTTATGAAGTACGATGCATTTATAAGCTACAGGCACTTAGAGCAGGACATGTTCGTGGCAAAGGGGGTTCACCGGGCACTTGAAACTGCTAAGATACCCAGGAAGATCCAGAAGGAGACCGGGGTAAAGAGAATCAAGAGAGTATTCAGAGATCAGGAGGAACTGCCGATCGGCAGTGACCTTACCCACAATATTGATTATGCCCTGAGAGAATCGGGCTTTCTTATCGTAATATGTTCGCCTCAGACCAAGGAGTCTTTATGGGTAATGAAGGAGATTGATACCTTCATTGAGCTCCACGGAAGAGATAATATTCTGGCGGTTTTAGTGGATGGAGAACCGGCAGATTCTTTTCCGCATCAGTTATGCGTAGATGAGAATGGAAATCCTGTGGAACCGCTGGCTGCTGATGTCAGAGGCAAGAATAAAAGAGAAGTCAGGAAAAAGATAAAGTCAGAGTCCCTAAGGCTTGCAGCAGCAATCCTTCACTGCGATTACGACGACCTTAAACAGCGCCATAAAGAGCGCAAAATGCGCAGAATCACGGCAATAGCTGCCGGCGTGGCAGTTCTTGGCGTGGCATTTGGCGTATACAATGCCTATAACCTTAAGAGGATAAATGAGAACTATCAGCAGAAGCTGGTAAATGAATCAAAGGTACTGGCGGGAACCGCGCTTGATGTACTCAAGGAAGGTGACAGAGCAGCTGCCGGACTTATAGCTCTTAAGGGACTTCCGGTGGAAGGTCAGGAGAGACCTTTTGTCAGCGACTGTATGTATGCCCTTGAGCAGGCGACAGGAGCATATAACAACGGTGATAGTCTGGTATATGACATGCTGTTAAAACATAAGCTCCCTGTTGATGTTATGAGAAACAGTGGCGATGGTACCAAGATTTTTTCCTATGATAAGCAGGACAATTCCTATTTCTGGGATGGAGAGACCGGAGAGCTTCTGTTTTCCCATAATGTGGAATATATTGATGGGGACAGGAACGAAGTTATTGGACTTGCCACCAGTGGTGACAAATATGTTATTGCTTCAAACAAGTACCTGACAGCCTACAACCAGGATGAGAGCATTGATTATAGTGTAGAGTTAAAGGGCAAGGGGTCATATACAGAGTTTAGCAGTGATGATGAACTTGTAGCTATATGCGAGCTTGATAACATTGATATTTATAACGTGGCAGATGGTTCATTGGTGGCAAGCCTTAAGAATTCGGTGTCCGGTGCTAACTACACAAGGACCATGAAGTTTTCAGCGGATAAGACATATCTTTTGGCGAGCCATCTGTATGATGCAGGTGAGGAGCCTGTCTGCTCCGTGCTGAATATAAAGACCGGTGAGGAGATAGAGCTTGCTCTGGCAGAGCGATATATTCTTGATATGAGGTTTTCGACCGATGACTATGCTCTGGTGGTAACAGTAGACAGTGATGACTTATATAAGAATGGCGAGTATCCCATGTATGTCCAGAAATTTGATTACAAGACAGGTAGTCTTATGTGGAAAAGGGAGCTTTCCCGCTACAGCTATGGCTATGATACGAGTTATACATATATAAGAGACAGGAATTATACAGATTCCAACGGAACCTCTCACCCTGAAGTTTTTGTAAACAGCAGCAGAAAGCTTTACACGCTTGATACCGTAACGGGAATGGTTACTTCAACCTTTGAGAGTCCCAGCGATATTCAGAAATTCTATATTGGAGCCGCAGTAGCCACTGCTTTTGTTGCGGGTTCTGAAGGAAGGCTTTATACCATCAACGGAACCACCGGCTACAACTATTCGGATAACACAATAGAATTGTCCACCGGAAGTATTGTGGATGTTCTCATGGGCTTTGGAAGAGTTACTGTTCAGGAATACAGATCTCCCAACATGAAGATCATGAATTACATTGTGGACGAATCCATGGAAGAACTGGAAGAACCCGGAGTTCGTGCTGTGGATTATTTTGCTGCTCCCGATGAGTCAACCTTTGTTCTGGAAGCAGAGTCAGAGAACGATTCTAACCAGACTACCTACCTTATCTATGATTCCGAGACCGGAAAAAAGAAGGGCTCTTTTGACCTTGATCAGTTCTATAATATGAAGTCTTTCTATTCAGATAGTGATCACGTTGTAGTTCCGGGAAAGAAGGGTGTTGTATATGTTTATTCCATCAGCGAAGATAAGCTTGATGAGTACAAGCTCTTTGGTGAGGATGCTTTAACAAGCAAGTTTTCAGTATCTGTGAACAAAAGATTTATAGCTCTTCATGATTCAGAGATAAAGACTCTTGATCTTCAGACCAAGCAGATTGTTGGAAGTGTTGCGCCTGAAAAGAGTTTCTTTTTCAGCGTTCTGTCAAATGATGGAAATAGAATATACGGCTATGATTACGATTACAGCTTTATGTGCATGGATATTTCCAAGGGAGAGCAGGACCATCCTCTTCCTGACTACACAGTAGTTGGCGTGGCGCTTAACTGGGATGATTCAATGGCTGCCCTGACCTGTTCTGACGGGCAACTTAGACTTTTTTCAACCTCTGACTGGAAGCTTATAGATTCTGTGGAGTTTAACGGAAATGCCGATAACCTTGTGGTATTCTCCTCTGACGGCGATAAGCTGTTCCTTCAGGGAATGGACCTGTACTTCAAGATTTATGATATTTCGGAAAAAGAGCTTGTATTTTCCTCTGATGAACAGATGCTGGACATCAACGAAGTAAGCTATGATGCAGAAAATGATATAGTTGCTCTCAGCAATTATACAGATATGTATGTAGTAGACGTTGCAGGAAACAGCTTTATTCACAAGGCGCCTCTCGGAAAGATATATCTTCCAACGAAGCAGATCATGGTTTGCGGCTCTTCTGATCGTCTCTACAGGTTCAAGGTGAAGACTCTTGATGATCTTGTAGCATTCTTCAGAGATGAATTCGGAGATATACAGCTTACCGGAGAGCAAAAATTAATTTATAATATTGACTGATAATAGTTAAGATTTTCAGAATATTGTCGATATATTAGACGTAGATAATAGATATCGTTAAGTCTGCCCATCAGGGTTTAGATAAAGGCAGGGATGCTAACGGATCATATCCGGGAAATGGAGGGAACCATGAGCAATATTTCTGAAGTTACCGCAAGTAACAGTGCATCGGTTTTGGAGAGTGTTAAGAACTCTTTGGTCAAGGATAAAGGCGGTATTACAAACACTGATTATGGCAAGACCATAGGAAAGGCTCAGCTTTCAGAAGAAGGTGCCAAGTACTATGAAGAGCTGAAGAAAAAGTACTCCAACATGGACTTTGTTCTTGTATCAAAGGATATGAAGGATTATGCCAAGCAGCATGCCAGCTCCTATGGAAATGCCAGCAAAATGGTGGTCCTCATCGATGAGGAAAAGATCGAGAGGATGGCCACAGACTCTAAGTTCAGAGCACAGTACGAAGGCCTTATTGCCAAGGCACAGTCTGCTATGCCGGCACTTAAGTCCATGGCTGAGCAGCAGGGGAATGTCAAAGCCATTGGAATGCAGGTTGGTGACAACGGCAAAGCCTCCTTCTTTGCCGTAATGGAGAAGTCCTCCAAGTCTATGCAGGAGAAGCTTGCAGCCAAGAGAGCAGCCAAAAAGGAAGCTGAGAAAAAGGCAGAGAAGAGGGCTGAAAAGAAAGAACGCTCTGAGGAGCAGCTTGAAAAGCTTAGGGATAAAGCTAAAGATAAATCAGTTCATGATGAAGAGGAACTGGAGGAAGATGATGTTGAGATCATCATGGCCAATTCCATCGAGGAGCTGCAGAGCAAGATAGAGGCCTATAATTTCAACTTAAGAGCTGATTCAGTTAAGACTCCGCAGGAAATGATGGTGGGACAATCCATAGATTTTAAGGGATAGTAAAAAGTACTATTGGGGGCGATATGTACAAGATTGCTATATGTGATGATGAAAAGAGCTCTGCTGCTCTGGCGGCAGGGCTTTTGGAGAAATATAACAACGCTCATCCCCGTATTGAGATGAGCGTTGATATTTTTTATACTTCTCTGGACCTTCTTGAGGCCAGTGGCAGACATCCTTATGATATTTATCTTTTGGATATCTATATAGACAGGATAAACGGAATAGAGATTGCTGAAAGCCTCAGAAAGACCAATGACAGGGCAAGCATTATCTTTATGACCTCTTCCAATGCTTTTTATAAGGAAGCTTTTAGAATTCATGCGGCGCATTATCTTGAAAAGCCCATATTGGAATCGGACTTTTTTGATGCCATGGACAGAGTGTGCAATGTGGAGGATGTGCATTATCTGACAGTCAGAGAAAGCGGAGAAGTCAGCAAAGTAAATGTTGATGATATCCTTTATATTGAGTCAGAGGACCACTACAAGAGAATTGTGACAACAAAGAAAAGCTATTTTGTCCGCAGTACCATGCAGTCCCTTTCTGATGAGATCGACTGTGAGTATTTTCATGCCCTTGGAGTAAAGACAATCATCAACCTGAAAAAGGTGCTTAAGATCACCAAGGATACATTGACTATGGATGACGGAGCACAGTTTTCTGTTCCAAGGGGAACCTACAGGAGCCTCAGTGATCTGGTATTAAAATATACATTCTTGGATATAAAATCCAAGAATGTATCAACCAAGCCATTTGAAGGCGACTAACGTCGCAGGGCTTGGTTGACTCTTGAATCATGTTCTCACGAAACCCGCAGCAAGTGCGGATTTCTGTAATTTTATCCAAG
>JAFPVA010000312.1 GCA_017413105.1 Butyrivibrio sp.
AAGTTAGAAAAAAGTTAGAAAAGGGCAATAAAAAATCGGGGCGACAGGATTCGAACCTGCGACCTCGGCGTCCCGAACGCCGCGCTCTACCAAGCTGAGCCACGCCCCGATGAAAAATTATTGAGTTGGAAAATCAGTTTCAAGCGCAACGTCCCGAACGCAGCGCTCTACCAAACTGAGCCACGCCTCGAAAAATATGATAATGCCTGCGTTTCGCTCCGCAAGCATTATCGATTATAACAATATTCTGTCCATTTTACAAGCTTAAACTTCATCGGCGCTGCTTCCCGAACGCAGCGGCTTATCCGAAAGATCCTCAAGTTTAATGGTCATCATATCTTCTTCGCTTGGATTTTCAATCGTAGAAATCCTTCTTGCCTGGTTGGTTATGATCTCCTCGAAGAGGTTTCTGACCTCACGGGCATTTGCGAAGTTGTCGATATTCTCAATCTTCTTTGCTGTAATAAGTGCGCGAACCTGGTGCTTCACGTCCTCATCCACCTTGTAGTCGTACTTGTTGCAGTTCATGTAGAAAATCTCTTCCAATTCGTCGATGTTGTAGTCCGGGAATTCGATGTACTTGTTGAATCTGGACTTAAGACCCGGGTTGGAATCGATGAACTTCTTCATAGGACCTGTATATCCGGCAACGATAACTACAAAGTCATCTCTGTTATCTTCCATGGCCTTGAGGATGGTATCAATGGCTTCCTGTCCGAAGGCATCATCCTTCTGGGCAAGGGCATAGGCCTCGTCGATAAAGAGCACTCCGCCCATGGCCTTTTTGATCTGCTCCTGGGTCTTGATGGCGGTCTGTCCAACATAACCTGCCACCAGACCTGATCTGTCCACTTCCACAAGCTGTCCCTTTGAAAGAACACCAATCTGTTTGTATATCTTGGCGATAATCCTGGCAACGGTGGTCTTACCTGTTCCGGGATTACCTGTAAATACGAGATGAAGGGAAACAGGAACTGACTTAAGTCCCTGATCCTTTCTGGCCTTCTGAACCTTTACAAAAGCCGTAAGCTCTTTTACATCCGCTTTGATGGAAGATAGTCCAATAAGCTTATCCAGCGTCTCCATTGGATCCTCTTCGGGTTCCTCCGGCTTTTTTTCCTCCTCGGGAGTATTAAGGTTTGAATCAGCAGCAAAGAGATTCTTTGCCTCAGCCAGTGCATCGTTGGCATCCTTGATCGCCTGATCACTGTTAACAGGAGTTCCTGCAGGCTTTGCGCCGCTTCCTGAAGGTGAAGGACTTACCGGAGTTCCGCTTACAGGCTTTCCTCCAGCATTTCCTGAACCCACAGAACTACTTGAAAAGAAATCCCCATAAAGACTTCCCAGCAGATCCTTCTGCATACTTGTAATCTTATTTAATGTTTCTAATTCTTTTTTGCGTGTATCGTTAGTCATTTAAAAACCAGCCACTCCTAGACATAAATGTTCTGTTTGCCACAAGGGAATTGATATCAGCACCTATAATAGCTGATGCCTGAGCCTTGTACTGCTCCTGTGTAACGGTGCCCATTGCCTTGTAGTAGTCATAGGCCATCTTGTGGCTTCCGTCCAGATTCTTAAGTCCCTGCGCGATGTCTGTCTCCATCTCATGGGCATTATCTGTTTCTCTAAAGAGCATGAAGCTCTTGATATATGGGTTGCTTGCAGCCATAGAATAAGCATAAGCAATGGATGCAGCCTGATACTCTTCGCCGAAGCTTGAAGTATAACCAATCTCTGTAAGTGCAATTGATCTTACCTGTCCGTACTGGTTAAGGAATGAGGACTGGCACATGTAATCTGTTAAAAGATAGATATTCTCCATTGTAATGTATGGAGTAGAAAGCTTGGTGCTTACGTACTGGCTCTGCTGCTTCCATGCATAAGGATCAAACAAAGGAGCATTATATGGATGAATAGATAAGGACCAGTCGATATTTCCTTCTCTGTTCATGTAATAGTTGAATCTGTCCAAAAAGTCCTTGGCAAGGGAGCATCCGGGATTTGATTTTCTCTGCCACTCCTGGTCGATGGAGTTATAAATTCTTGCGTTGGCGTTTACAGCCTTGATCTCGTTGTAGAAAATACGGAAAGCCTTAACATACTCGCTGACGTTGAGCTCAAGATTTGCTGAACTCATGTAGTACCACTCTGTTCTGGCATTTACCTCGTTTCCAATTACCCAGTTATCGATGGTTCCGTAGGCTCCGCCTGAATATCTCTGTGCAAGGAAAGCTGCGATAGCCTTAAGATGCTGAGTTCCTGCATCCTCCTTGGTGTTCATGGCGTAACCCGGGCAAACATGGCTATCTCTTGAAAGAGGATGGATAAGATCAGCGCCTGCCTCAGTCTTGTTGTTAAGGATGGTCATTGTAAGCTGGAAATTACTGATATTACACCACTGAACAAAAGCATCATACTCTGCAAGTGCAGCTGTATTGAACAGATAAGTAACTCCGTCATACTCAAAAGGAATTGTAGGAACTGTAACATTTGCAGGATCCACTACGATATCGCCCATGTAGAGGTTGTAAACCATCTGAGAAACACCAAGGTCATTGAAGGTAGCTGCGTTTGTCTCATTTGGAAGAATTCCCTTGATACCGTGATCATTTCTTGCAACTGACTTATAAGCGTTAGCCTCAGGATTGGTGATATAATGCTCATCACTTACCTGAACATAGGAACCGCCGCTCTTTGCAGCCACAAGGAATTTCTTGGAAAGAACAGAATCCGGTGTGTTATATCCAAGAGGGAAGGTGAAAGTTGCACTCTTACCCGCATCTGTGGTGGCAACAATCTTACCTGTAGTTCCGTCCTGATATACCTCATCGGCAAAAAGATAATATTTTCCATCAGAAGATGAGCTTGATCCGGAGACATGTACCACAACATCACTTCCCTGGATCAGGCATGAATCAATAGAAACCGGTCTTCCTGCAGCCTCAGCCACAAATCCGGCATTATCTGTCAAAACACCATAACTTCCCACAGCTGCCACCATCGTCATAGCGATAGTTGCCGCTGCAACCAACTTCTTTACTACTTTGTTAAACATTTTTTCTCTCTCCTCCACACAAACATTTACTTAAGCCTCGGCAATTGCTTTTGCAAATACCTCAAGGCTCTCAAAATCTGATTTATGAAGTGCACTTTTTATTGTAAGACTCTGCTCAAGAATTGTCACGTTCTTTAAGCTCTGAAGCTTTTCAGTCATGAGTTTTACAGTTGCAGGCGCCCAGGTTCCGTTCTGTGCAAGGGCAAATGTCCTGCTGTTTACACCAAGTGCAGCCATATCGCTAAGGAAGTTCTCCATAGGCGGATAAATGCCGTTGTTGTAGGTCGGGCACATTAAAACGATCTTCTTGCAACGCCATACTTCCCCAATAAGATATGATACATCTACTCCTGATACATCGTAAACCTTTATATTGCTATTTGTCTTTTCCCTTAGAAGTGAAGCAAGGGCCTGAGCTGCACTGGCTGTGTGTCCGTAAAGACTTCCGTATACCACTACTGTATCCTCAGTCTCAGGCTCATAGGTACTCCATTTCTGGTACTTATCAATAAACCAGGAAATATCCTTCCTCCATACAGGTCCGTGAAGAGGTAAAAGAGCCTTTATCTCAAGGCCTGCTGCCTTCTTGAGCACAGCCTGTACCTGCATTCCATACTTGCCGACAATATTTGCATAGTATCTTCTTGCAGAATCAAGGAAGTCTTTTTCAAAATCATATTCATCCGCAAAAATCCCGCCATCCAGGGCCCCAAAGGTACCAAAAGCATCCGCTGTTAAAAGAGATCCCGTCGCATCGTCAAATGCCATCAAAACTTCAGGCCAATGAACCATCGGCGCAGCCACAAATCGGAAGTTATGTTTTCCTGTGGAAAGAGTATCTCCCTCTTTTACCTCAAGCCTGTTAAAGCCTGCTGCCTCAGGGAAAAACTGCTCCATGATAGTAAAGGTCTTAGCACCACCAACAACTGTTACCTCCGGGAAAAGAGCTACTACAGTGCTGATAAGCGAGCAGTGATCCGGCTCCATGTGAAGAACCACAAGATAATCCAGTTTTTTGCCATCAAGGCAGTCCTTTAAATTCTCCAGGTACTGATCAGATACAGAAATGTCCGCAGTGTCAAAAACAGCTGTTTTCTCATCATCAATAAAATAGCTGTTATAGGATACCCCCTCGGGGATAGGGAAAATATTCTCAAAGCGCTCAAGCCTTTTGTCACTTCCACCAATCCAATAGATTCCATCAGAAACAGTCTTAATTCCGTTCACTACTATATCCTCCATTTCCTTATTTTACTATTATTTACCCTTGAACTCCAGTATGGTTTTTTCTACCACCTTGATGTCGATAGGCTTTGAAACATGTGCATTCATGCCCGCATCAAAAGCGTGTTGCACGTCGTCCGCATAAGCATTTGCCGTCATGGCAATGATAGGTATCCTCTGGGACCAGTCCGTGCCCAGTGCCCTTATTGCCGCAGCAGCTTCGTAGCCGTTCATTATCGGCATCTGGATATCCATCAGGATCATGTCGTAGTCGCCCTCGTTGGCTGCCTTGAACATCTCCACAACTTCCTGACCGTTGATTCCACGGTTTACTGTAGCGCCTTCCATATTCATGAGCTCAATCAGGATATCTGCGTTGATATCGTTGTCCTCCGCTGCAAGAAACTTCATTCCTTCAAGAGGATTCTTAACCTCGGTCTGGCTTGCCGCAGCGTTCCTGTTTCCGATATCCTCTACTGTCTGCTTAAAGATCGATACAAACAATGGCTTCTGAAGAAGCTCGTTGCCACCTGCTGCCCTGACATCATCCTCTATCCTTCCGAAATCATCCGTCATGACAAAGATAAGAACATTATTCCTCCTGTCCTTGCTTCTGATACTTCTGATGATCTCCGCAGCCACCATGCCTTCCACGACTTCATCCACCAGGATGATATCGATTACCTTCTGCTCGTTGTCGCAGTCATCGATCTTGCGCAGCGCAGCATAAGGAGAATTTGCATGAAGAACTTCAACTCCGTCCGGTTCAAGAATATTCTTAAACTGCTCGTAGGTATCCTTTTTCTCATCTACAAACAGGATCCTGCTGATTCCATGTGCTCTCCAGAAATCAACATCCGCCGCATCCACTATCTGCAGCCTTAAGTTAACAACAAAGGTACTTCCCTTGCCCTCTTCGCTCTCAACGCGGATCGTGCCTCCCATAAGCTCTACAAGGCTCTTTGTAATTGCCATTCCAAGGCCTGTTCCCTGGATACCCTTGGTCGCACCCTTGTCTTCTCTTGAGAAGGCATCAAAAATCTTATCCTTATACTCAGGCTTCATTCCGATACCGTTGTCTTTTATCGTAAATCTTACATTCTGGAAGCCCACCGAAGATGAAGATGATTCATCTATAGTAAACTCGATCCTTCCGCCCTCCGGGGTGTACTTGACAGCATTTCCGAGGATGTTTACCAGGATCTCATTTATCCTCTGCTTATCGCCAAGGAACATATCATGCTCCATATCCTCGACACGGACAATATATTCCTGGTTCTTAGCCTTTGCCTGGAAGCTTATTACAGAATTGATCTCCTCAATAAGAAGTCCGATCGCCATTTCCTTGATATCAAGAGTTGTCTTTCCACTCTCAATCTTACTCATATCAAGGACATCATTGAGCAGTGACAAAAGATTCTGTGACGCAAGGCTTATCTTATGAGTATATTCTCTTACCTTTTCCGGCTCCTCACTGTGCTTGTCAATAAGGAGGTTGAATCCGGTGATGGCATTCATAGGTGTCCTGAAATCATGGGACATATTTGCCAAAAAGCTTGTCTTTGCCCTGTTAGCTGTCTCTGCCGCATTAAGCGCTTCCTGAAGCTGATGGTTTCGCCTGAATTCCTGAGTTCTGTCATAGAGGGCGATGGCCATTCTTTTTCCGCCATCATCGATGGTACTTACGATTACGCCCCTGTAGTACAGATGCTCGTTATTCTTAATATTTTCCAGCCTGATCTCGTCAAGGATCTTGGCTTCGCCGGTCTCCATGCACTTTTCAATTACATCCTTAATACTCTCTACAGGCTGTATATCCTGCCTTACAGCCAGCTCAAGGCATCTGATATCCTGCTTTAAAAGTTCCAGTGAAATTCCCAGAACTTCCTGTACGTTCGACGTAATAAAGCTTGGTGAATATCCATCCTCGCCCAGAACCGCAAGGATATCATTGTTCTTTTCAACCACGAAGTCAAACAACCACTCTCTGTAATGAATGTCGCTCTCTTTCATGAGAAGATCCTGCTCATTGCGCTTATTGACCTCCTCCATCATGGCCCGCAGCTGATCTGCCATCCCTGTCATGGACTCGGAAAGCTGTCCGATCTCATCCTTGTAGTCATCCTTGTCCTCAACATCGAGCCGTCCGCCCTTGATCTCCCCTGCCATTGTATTCAGGCTTCCAATTCTTTGACTTAAGTGCTTTGAATAATTTGTAGCGATAAAGAATGAAATAACAAAAAGAACCAGCGCAATGATTATATCCGTGACAAGAATCGATACAACATCACTGGTAATCTCATTTCTGTCGATGTAATAATACAGGTACCATCCGTTCTCCAGTCTTTTTGATGCTGCGATGAAATATTCTCTGGAAGCAAAGAATTTATCGCTATCAAAGGCAATTTCATTTGCCAAGAGCCCGGAAAGGATCTTTTCATCAAGGTTCTCGTTTGCTATTTTCTTATGAATGATTATGTCGTTATCTGAATCAACAACCAGAACACCGTTATCCAGATATCCGGTCTGGCTTATCATGGAGAAAAAGCTACCGTCTTTTACTTTAAGGGTAACTACTCCCACTACCTTCGATGACGTGCTTGCATCCAAAAGAGATTTCACAACATAGACTTCTCCCTGGCTGTCTGTGACCCACATATAACTGTAATTCTCTCTACACAGCTCATAAATGGCTTTCTCGTCATCTGTCAAAGGCATACTGAGGAAATTACCGATATGCTCCTTCTGAATAAGGTCAGAATAAATATGGATAGCGTCAATATTAGCGTCGCTGCTAAGGTAATACCATATAAGAGGTTCTATGTCGTTATTGAGCTCATTCGCCAGGCCATACTGGTCACTTTCAGCGTGCTCCAGCGCCTTTCTGAATTCTTCTTTATAGGAAAAGAATTTGATTACATCATTCTCTCTTTTGCAGTTATTCTCAAGGCCTGTAGCTATGACATCAACATTTCCGGTCATTGTTATCCTTGTCTGCTGAATCAGGTTCTTCCTGGACGCATAGTACACATAGATGCCAAGAATTAGGATTGGCACCACAATAAGCAGCGTAAAAATAGCCCGCAGCTGATTTTTTAATGCTAAAGGTTTTCCGTTCTTTTTCACAGCCTTCATATAGCACCTCTAATTGTCTTTCCTTATCTGACTTATCTTATTGTCTATAACCTGTAGTGCAACATTGAGAGTTCTTTCCCCTGTCACGACCTTTTGTAATTCCTCGCCAAAGATAACATATATCTGTGATCCGTATTTTCCCCAATCATTCCATGGACTGAATACTCTTCCGGCTTTTACCATGGCCTTGATGCCATCAAAATCTTCCGGATTTGAAAAATTTACTCCCAAAAGATATGTCTGGCTACCAATCCTGTCACTCCATAAAACCCTTTGTCCCTCTTCTTTTGACAGTTCTGCGACAATTTCAATTGCCATATCCCTGTTCATGCAAAAATTGTTAACTGCAAAACCACAGTTACAGCCGCCGATAATTATCGGCATTCCATGTACAGCCCCTGCAAAGCCTGTTGTTCCAATCTTTATATCAGGGTTTTTCTCCTTTATCCTGTTATAGTCTTCGACGCTGCCCACATACATGAAGGATTTTCCTGATGCAAATTCTTCTATAGCGGCTTCTTTGTCCGTGATGCACATATCCTTCGTGTAAATGCCGTGATTGACAAGCTCCTTCCACAGAGTCAGCTGCGCCATAGTCTCGCTCTTAAATGTAGTCGTTCCTTCTTCCAACCTCTCCCCGAAGGTTGCCCCTTGCTTGGTTGTAAAGAAGCCCGATGCCAAAAAAGCCAGTGCGCTGTCTGCAACTGCGTCAGAATCCTTAAGCCCTGCCGAGACGGACCTTATACCTTTTTCATCCATAAGAAAATCGCAGTAATCCAGGTATTCCTGAAAATTATTAGGAAGTCGGCGCCCTACTTTTTTATATATTTCCTTATTGTAAAAGGTACACTGGTATTCGCTTGTGTTAGGAACAGCATACATCCTGCCCTCATAGGAAAAACTCTCTTTTGCCTCATCATTAAAGCCTTCGCAATAATCATTCAGATCTGCTATATATCCGTTCTGAGCATGTCTTTTGGCCATCGGTGGATTGACCATCACAATATCTGTAGCCAATCTTGAGGACAATTGGGAATCTATTATTGATTCATAGCTTTTTTTAGCTATGTATTTATATTCAAAGGTATAATCCGGGTATTTTTCGGCAAGATATGCCATTAGATTTTGTGTATATGAATCTTCAAGCCACCCTGTAATAGTGATTGTGGTGGCAGGATCAAATATATCAATCTCGAGATCTTTTTTATCAAGATGTTTGGACGCACTATTATCAGAGTATGCTTCCTGACTTCCGCAACCAGAGAGCATACCTGATATAAGCAAAACACTGCATAATAAAGTAGATAAAAGCCTTCTCCTCATGAGTTACCTGATTAGTACTTTCGTTATTTCACCCACGTATATTATGTATTTGTCGATTTCTTTTTTCTGAGCTTCATGGAAGATCTCGTCTGTAAAGCCCTCCAGCCCTATCTCTTTTCTGTAGATGACCTTACAGATAATAGCATTGCTGGACTCTTCGATAAAAGGCACGCCCTCATGGAAACATATTCCAAGCCTCGCGCCTTTAATCTTGTCCTCATCCCTGCCGGATACGGCCTCGAGATACTTTATGGCGCCGCGATATTCCTCATTGTCTATAAAGCTGATGGAATACTCTCCCGCAGCGTCTATGAGTTCCTTGGTAAAGCGGTTCTCCCTGACGCAGATAAAAGTTACGCGCTTCCCCCACATCTGTCCAACGCCTCCATTGGACACTGCAGTAGTGTTGATCCTGGTTCCGTCTGTCGCTGTAACAAGAAATTTCCTGTTATTAAAGACGTAAGCTCCATTTTCAACCTGTTCCGGGTCAAAGTCCTGAAATACTCTCATAAGTACCTCCAAAAAGCCGCGAAAGCATCAGAAATCTCTTATTCTGTCCTCTTCTGTGAGACCTGTGTTTTCAATCTTTGTTATCGTTATTTCATAACTATAATTATCGCTTACTTTAATATTAACACGGTCTCCTACTCTATGTCCAAGTAATTGTTTTCCAAGTGGTGATTCAATACTGATAAGACCTTTAAGAGAATTCTGCCTCATGGTGGTTACTATCTTATAGGTCTCTTCTGTGCCATCCTCTTCAACCCGCACAGTTACAGTCTTGTTCATTCCCACCTGATCCTCGGTGGTGTTATCGTCAATTACCTTTGCAGTCTTTATCATTCTCTCCAGGAATCGTATCCTGCTTTCATTCTGGTTTTTGGCCTTCTTGGCTGCATAATACTCGAAGTTCTCGGACAGATCCCCCTGAGCTCTGGCCTCTTTGACATGCTCCAAAAGCTCTTTTCTCACAACGACCTTGCGATGCTCAATCTCTGCCTCCATGTCCTCGATATCTTTTCTTGTTAACTCGTTATTCATAGTAATCCCCTCTAATTAAAAAGGCGAAGCCTTTACGGCTCCGCCCCAATTAAATACTCTGGAAAAAAATCAAGCCTTTCCAACTGATCCGAAGAGTTCCATCTTCTCCTTAACAGTAGCCTTGATAGCCTCAGCACCAGGAGCAAGAAGCTTACGAGGGTCAAATCCCTTGCCTTCAAGATCCTTGCCTGCCTCAACATACTTACGTGTAGCATCAGCAAATGAAAGCTGGCACTCTGTATTAACGTTGATCTTGGATACACCAAGTGTGATAGCCTTCTTGATCATATCTGCAGGAATTCCTGTGCCGCCATGAAGAACGAGAGGCATAACACCTGTCTTCTGCTGGATAGCATCAAGAACGTCGAATCTAAGTCCAGGCCATCCCTCAGGATATTTGCCGTGGATGTTACCGATACCTGCTGCAAGCATATCTACGCCGA
>JAFPVA010000313.1 GCA_017413105.1 Butyrivibrio sp.
CAAACATGCATGTCAAGCTTACAGGCTGGTGCAACGGTGGTGTAAACCAGAAGGTACTTTCAAAAACCAAGACTATTTCAGCTCTTGGAAGCAAGAAAGATCTTCAGAACCTTATAAACAACGCAGAGCAGGGTGGTAACAAGGTTTATCTGGATGGCGTAACACAGTATGCATACGACAGCAATCTCCTGGATGGATTCTTCTCTTACAGAGATGCAGCTAAGTTCATCAGTAAAGAAAGAGCTGAGCTTTACAACTACAGTAATGTAACATATGGACAGAGAGAGAATTCCGATAACAACTATTTCTTACTCCATACTGATTTAGCCAAGAAATATTCGGACAATCTTGTAAAGGCTTCACAGAAGTACAATGCAGGCGCATCTTTCCAGGACTTGGGTATGGATCTTTCATCAGATTTCTACAGAAAGAAAAACTACTCAAGAGAAGCGGTTCTCAATGCGCAGGTTGAACAGCTTGAAGGATATAACAACAACGGAACACCTCTTATGATAAATATGGGTAACGATTATGCAGTTCCATTCTGTCAGATGGTTACAAATATGGATCTTCGAGGATCAGAATACACTATCATTGATGAGTGTATCCCATTCTATCAGCTTGCTGTACATGGAAGAGTTGACTACACAGGAAAAGCAATCAATACCTGTGGAAATATGGAAAACGAAGTCCTTTATTCAGCAGAATACGGAGCAGGTCTTTGCTTCGAGCTGATGAAAGAGAGTTCTTTTGCAACTCAGAAGACTCTTTATACTCAGTACTACGGTGCATATTTCGATGCTGTAAAAGACAACATCGCAGAAATATACACAAGATACAACAACGAACTTGGACATACTTTCAACCAGGAAATGGTTGGACACAAGAACCTTACAGCAGATGTATCCTGCACAGAATATGCAGACGGAACAAAGGTTTACGTAAACTACGGATACAGCGACTACAACGCTGAGGGCGTTAAGGTTCCAGCAAGAGACTATGTTGTAACAAGATAAGAGAGGCAGTAATCATGAGTAAGCAGAAAAATAAATTAGCCGGGCTGCAAAAGCGTAAGGCAATATCGGGATATCTTTTCATATCTCCGTTCATAATCGGTTTTTTGGTCTTTATGGTCAAGCCACTTTTTGAGTCCTGTTACATGAGCTTCTGTGAGGTAAATCTTGCGGCAGGAAACGTTACAAAGACTCTTAATGGAATTACAAACTACATTTTTGCTTTCAGAGTAGATCCTGAATATAACAGACTACTCTGGGAGGAAATGACCAGAATGATGGTATATTCACTTGCTATCATAGTATTCAGTTTCTTCGTGGCGCTGATACTTAACCAGAAGTTCAAGGGAAGAGCGCTGGTAAGAGCAATCTTCTTCCTTCCGGTTATCCTTTCATCAGGTGTTATCGTTGGACTTGAGTCTAACAATCAGCTTATGGATACACTGGCTCAGACAATCGAGCAGTCAACATCAGGAATCAGCGTAACAGCTGCCCTGGAGGAAATCCTCAGAACTGCCGGGGTCGGTGTAAGAGCGTATGAGAAGGTCTTCGAAGTAATTGATAATATCTATGATGTAGCACTTGCTTCAGGTATTCAGATCATCATCTTCCTGTCAGGTCTTCAGACTATTTCATCAAGTATGTATGAAGCAGCTGACATCGAAGGTTGTACAAAGTGGGAGAGTCTTTGGAAGATCACATTCCCAATGATCAGCTCACTGTTCCTTGTAAACTGGATCTACACAGTAGTCGATTTCTGTATGAGATCAGACAACTCAGTTATCGAGAAGATCCAGAAGGTTATGATCGATCAGCAGCAGTACGGTAATGCATCAGCAATGTCCTGGATTTACTTCTTACTGGTACTTGCTTTTGTAGGTGTAACATCATTTTTCATTTCAAAGAGGGTTTATTACTATGACTAATATGGAGAATAGTGCAGGATACAAAAAGCTTACGTTTTGGGAAAGAAACAAACTCTCCGGCGGCTATCTCCTGCAGAAAGTAATAA
>JAFPVA010000029.1 GCA_017413105.1 Butyrivibrio sp.
ATTGATATAGTAATTATACCATAACGAAAATACGATATAAAAAAAGACAATACATTTCGGAACCGCTTATATTATGGCTTATTCCGAAATGCATTGTCTTTCATATTTACTTATCTAAACTCTTTAAAGTGGGAAAGAGCAATACATCTCTGATTGTTGCGCTATCTGTCAGCAGCATGCACAGTCTGTCGATACCGTATCCGATACCACCGGTTGGTGCCATACCAACCTCCAGAGCGTTGAGGAAGTCCTCATCGGTGTGCTCAGCCTCTTCGTCGCCGGCTGCTGCGTTGGCATCCTGCATAGCGAAACGCTCGCGCTGGTCGATAGGATCGTTGAGCTCTGAGTAAGCGTTACACATCTCCCATGTGTTGATGAAGAGCTCGAAACGCTCAACCTTCTCAGGGTCAGATGGCTTCTTCTTGGTAAGAGGTGAAATAGCAAGAGGATGATCCATGATGAATGTAGGCTGGATCAGGTTCTTCTCACAGAACTCCTCGAAGAAGAGATTGATGATATCGCCCTTTGTGTGACGATCCTCAAACTCGATATGGTGCTCCTTAGCAAGAGCCTTAGCCTCTTCGTCAGTCTTAACGCTGTCGAAGTCGATGCCTGCGTACTTCTTGATTGCATCGTTCATTGTAAGACGCTCAAATGGCTTACCAAGGTCGATCTCGTGGTCGCCGTACTTGATAAGTGTTGTACCGCAAACCTTCTCAGCAAGATAACGGAACATGGACTCTGTAAGCTCCATCATTCCTTCGTAATCTGTATATGCCTGGTAGAGCTCCATAAGTGTGAACTCAGGATTGTGACGGGTATCAACACCCTCATTTCTAAATACACGACCGATCTCGTAAACTCTCTCAAGACCGCCGACGATAAGTCTCTTAAGGTAAAGCTCAAGTGAAATACGAAGCTTCCTCTCCTCATCCAGAGCATTGTAGTGCGTGATGAAAGGTCTTGCTGCTGCTCCGCCTGCGTTCTCCACAAGCATAGGTGTCTCAACTTCCATGAAATCTCTGGAAGCAAGGAAGTTACGGATCTCACGAAGAATGGCAGATCTCTTCTTGAAGGTCTCCTTAACATCATCGTTCATGATAAGGTCAACATAACGCTGTCTGTATCTGATCTCTGTATCTGTAAGTCCGTGGAACTTCTCAGGAAGTGGCATAAGAGACTTGGATAAAAGAGTAAGCTCCTTAACGTGAACTGAAATCTCACCGGTCTTTGTTCTGAAAGCAAAACCCTTAACACCGATGATATCTCCGATATCCATCTTCTTGAAATCAGCATAAGCCTCGTCTCCAAGGTCATTTCTGGAAACGTAGAGCTGCATACGGCCATCTCTGTCTGAAATGCCGGCAAAAGAAGCCTTACCCATTACACGCTTGCTCATCATACGTCCGGCAAGTGATACAACCTTCTCTGCAGGAACTTCTGAAAGAGGAACTACAATTGCCTTTCCTTCTTCATCTACAGGTGCTGTAAACTCAAGAGCCTCGAAGTTATCTCTGATGTCCTTTGTGTGATGTGTCTGATCATATTTTACGATCTGGAATGGGTCTCTTCCCTGAGCCTGAAGCTCTGAAAGCTTATCTCTTCTAACCTGACGAAGACGTCCAACGTCCTCTGCAGGTGCATTCTGCTGCTTGTTCTGCTGATTATTCTCTGCCACTTCTTCTTCCTCCTGTTGAACCATATATTATAAAAGTTCTGCACTCACTAGGCATATAGGTTTATATGCAAGCAATTGTGATAATTATACAGCTTACAAATACTTTGCCTGATTCTTACATAAAGAGCCAGCGAAATCTGTTTAAATCGCTGGCCCCCGTTATTAACAAAATGGATTAGTTCTCTGATCTCTCAATTCCAAGTACCTTGTACTTAAGAACACCAGCCTGTGTCTCAACAGAAACTGTCTGTCCCTTCTTGGCACCGATAAGAGCCTTTCCTACAGGTGACTCGTTAGAGATCTTGCCCTTAAGGCTGTTAGCCTCAGAAGAACCTACGATCTTGTACTCAAGATCCTCGTTAAACTCGAGGTCGCGAATCTTTACTTTACATCCGATGCTGATCTTGTTAAGATCTACATCTTCTTCAACTACTACTTCTGCATTTTTAAGGATTTTCTCGAGGGCTTCGATTCTAGCCTCGATATCTCTCTGCTCATCTTTAGCTGCATCGTACTCAGCGTTCTCAGAAAGGTCGCCCTGCTCTCTTGCCTCTTTGATCTTCTCAGCAACTTCCTTACGTTTAACAACCTTAAGCTCATGAAGTTCGTCTTCGTATTTCTTAAGACCTTCGTAAGTTAAAATGTTCTTCTTCTCTTCCATTTCAAATCCCTACCCTTCAAAAAGATTAACCGCACTGTTGTGGGCTTTATTGCTATATTCACGGATATGTTATCCATGTAAACATCTATTTTAACTTTGCTATTATATAGTCTATAAAAACATCTGTCAATCACCTAAATATCTACTTTGTCACGGACGTTTATTCTATGATGTTTCATTCAGGATAGCATGACCCTCGCGCATGCATTTTTTAGTGATTCCATATCTGTCATCTGATTTATCTCATTTCTGAATTTGGCACTTCCCGGCATTCCGTAAGTGTACCAGGACACGTGCTTTCTCATCTCACGGATTCCGATGTACTCGCCCTTGTACTTCAGCTGCAGATCCGCATGACGGATAACTGTATCATAGATTTCCTGCCTGCTCGGGCGCTCACACGCTTTTCCTTCTTCAAAAAAGCTCTTGATCTCACGGAAAAGAAATGGATTCCCCTGAGCTGCTCTTGCCACCATCACGCCGTCGCAGCCGGTCTCTTCAAACATACGCTTTGCGGAAGGTCCATCCACCACATCACCGTTTCCGATAACAGGGATTTTCACAGCTTCTTTTACCCGGCGGATAATGCTCCAATCCGCATCACCTGAGTAGTACTGTTCTCTGGTTCTTCCGTGTACAGCAACTGCTGCCGCTCCGGCCTCCTCTGCTGCCAGGGCACACTCAACCGCATTGACAGAAGCCTCGCTAAACCCCTTTCTGATCTTAACTGTCACGGGTCTGTCGGAAACCTCAACAAGAGCCTTCACAATCTTTCCAATCAGCTCCGGATTCTTCATAAGGGCTGAGCCCTCTCCGTTTCCAACAACCTTCGGCACCGGACATCCCATGTTCACATCGAGAATGTCGTAGGGCCTGTCCTTTATCATTTCCACTGCCTGCTGCATTATCTCAGGCTCGGAACCAAACAGCTGCAAAGAAACAGGATGCTCATCCTCGTGTATCTCCATAAGCATCCCCGTGTTTTTGTTCCTGTATGTAATTGCCTTGGCACTGACCATTTCCATGCAGACCAGGCCTGCCCCCATTTCTCTGCATAACAGACGAAAAGGCAGGTCCGATACACCTGCCATGGGTCCAAGTATTATATTATTATCCAGAACAACGCTTCCTATCTGAAGCTTACCATATTCTGCCATAAAACCATCTTTCCATAATAATCAAAGATTATCTATCTCAGTTTTCATCCGCATCTAGTATATCCGCCGGGTTCTCCTTCAGCACATAAATCCTGTAGTACAGTCTCAAAGCCTCGAACAGATCCTGACGCCGTCTCATGACTTTGCGGACCAGAAGTCCTGCGGTAATCTCGTCGTAGGTGATGTCTTCCTCATCCGCATTAGTCTCTATGCTTACACTTCCATCCTCTTCAAACACGATGGTGAAGATTCCGCCTGCTTCCTGGGTAAAAAGAACGCTGATGATATTCAGCTCTTTCTTTATGCTCTCAGGAATCTGTTTGAATATAGGATTAAAGTAATACTTCTGCTCATAGGCATTGGCTCCGCAAATAACAACCCTTCCGCCTGCAGTTTCCTCAAAGACTCTTGCCTTGTTAGTCTTCTGCATCTCATCTATATGAAGGTTGTCTTCCTCAGGGTTCTCAGTAAATTCGTCCTCCTGAAGTCCTCTGTCACCAAATTCTTTATTGTATTCTTTCTCAAAATCCTTAGCGCTCATCATTTACTTCCTATAAATCAATCCCTCACGCAACTTATAGATTGCGCAGGTTTTTTGTTTTCTTCCGCCGAACCTGTCAGATCCGCATCCATCACTCCGGTTACTGTTCACTCGCATGCAGCTCGCTCCAGTAACCTATTCGCGCATTCATTCCATTTCGACTTCGTCGAAGAAATGCGCTCACTCCTGCATCATGTTCTCACGAAATGCGCCTCTTAGTGCGCATTTCTGTCTGAACAGTAACTCACTCCGGAACTTCTTCACTCTCAAACTCTTTGATCTGAGGCTTGTTTCTCTTATTCTTTGTATAAAGAATCTGCAATCCCCTAAGTGTAAGAGTCGGATCATATACGTCGATTTCTTCCGTTTCGTCGGCAATTATTCTCCCAAGTCCGCCTGTAGCAATGACTTTCGCATTAGGGAAACCGGAAGCCTTTTTCATCTCATTTACAATATACTTGGTCTGTCCTATCTGACCATAGAAAAGACCTGCCTGCATGCTGGAGATAGTCTCTTTTGCCAAAATGCTTGCAGGCTTTGCAATCTCTATCTCAGGGAGCTTGGCAGCATCTTCCCACAAGGCCTTTGCCGAGATCCTGATACCCGGGGAAAAGATACCTGTGAAAAGCTCACCCTTGTCATTTACCATAATATACGTAGTTGCGGTTCCAAAGTCAATTATCATTACCGGCCCGCCGTAAAGTTCATATCCTGCTACCGCATCAACGATGAGGTCAGGTCCGACTTCTCTTGGATTATCCGTTGCCACCTTGATTCCTGTCTTAATGCCGGGGCCAACGATATAGGGCTTTTTGCCAATATATTTAACAATGGCATTTACAAGCGCATGCATGACTTTGGGAACTACGCTGGCGATCATAACACCCTCAATGGCATCCTTTGACACTCCGTTTATTTCCATCATTGAAAGTATATCGATGCCGTACTCATCTGAAGTCCTGGAGTAGCCTGTCGTCAGGCGAAAAGAACTGACGAGTTTATCACCGTTAAAAACGCCGCATGTAAAATTTGTATTCCCTACATCAATTACAAGGATCATAATTCCTCCTCTACCTCAACCGTTCACGAGTAGCTATACAGGCCTCTCACCGATACCTCCCCTGCATTTATCTCGTACTCTTCGCCCTCTTCATCAGATACCAGAAGGGCTCCCATATTGGTTATTCCATGGGCAAGAGCCTCGTACTCTCCCTTGGGATCTAAGACTTTTACAATCTTGCGCCTGTTTATAAGCCTTCTCTCATAATTATCTCGTAAAAGAGATAAATCAAAGTTCTTGTTGTAGCTCTCATAATTTTCCTCGAAGCGCTTCATAACACAGGCTACCACCAAGCTTCTGTCGAGCTTCATTCCGGTGGTGGAAAGAACCGAACCCGCAATATCCTTGATATCCTCAGGAAAATCCGTCATGTTGACGTTAATCCCGACACCTATTACCACATTATTGATGGTATTGTCCGGATTCATATGGAGTTCTGTAAGTATACCACAAATTTTCCTGCTTGCAATAACTACGTCATTGGGCCATTTTATTTGTGGATACATTTTGCTCTCGGTAAGCATCTCCCTGGAAAAATCCATAAGAGTAGACTTGCTGATATGGCGGTCTCTCTTTGCTACTATAGCATCCTCGATGCCCTCTGCCACGGAAAGTCCCATGACAAGAGTTAGCATGGATATCCTCTCAGCAGGAGCGGTCGGTCTTATCAAAAGACTCATGGCGATATTTGTACCACTGGGTGTTTCCCAGTTTCTGCCCCTTGAGCCGCGACCGCTCTTCTGAAGATCCGTAACTACAAGGGTGCCATGAGGAGCACCCTCTTCTCCCAGTTTTTTTGCATCGTCGTTCGTGGATCCGGTCTCTTCGATGTAAATTAGATTTCTTGCAGCCCACTGCGTATCAAGCTGCTCACTGATGTGTTCCTTGCTTAACATAACTCCCCCGAGTAAAAAGAAATACTTCAAGCATTAATTATTTTTCAGTGTTGCAAGCATAACTGCCTTTATCGTATGCATACGATTTTCAGCTTCTTCAAAAACAATGGATCTCTCTGACTCAAATACTTCATCAGTAACCTCCATCTCGTCCAGACCATATTTTTCCTTGATCTGTTTGCCTATTCCGGTGTTGAGATCATGGAAGGATGGAAGGCAATGCATAAATACACATTTTTCACCGGCATTATTCATGATATCCATTGTGACGCGATAAGGCTCCAGATCCTTAATACGCTCCTCCCAAACTTCGTCCGGCTCACCCATGGATACCCAGATGTCAGTGTAGATAACGTCCGCACCCTTTGTCCCCTCGATAGGGTCTTCAGAAAAATCTATTATAGCTCCGGTTCCCTTAGCGATTTCCCTGCAGGTTTCGATAAGCTCCTCTGACGGGAAATACTTTTTATTGGAAACAGCGGTAAAATGCATTCCAAGCTTAGCACACAAAACCATAAGGGAATTGCCGGTGTTGTATCTTGCATCGCCCATGTATACCAGATGAATACCCTTCAGCTTTCCAAAATGTTCCTTGATGGTAAGGGAATCAGCCAGCATCTGTGTTGGATGAAACTCGTTTGTAAGGCCATTCCAGACAGGAACTTTACTGTACTTGGCAATATTCTCAACAATTTCCTGCTCAAAGCCCCTGTATTCGATTCCATCGTACATGCTTGCAAGGACCCTGGCGGTATCTGCAATGCTCTCTTTTTTCCCAATCTGAGAATCGGTAGGATTAAGATATGTAGAACCCATACCGAGGTCAGAAGCTGCAACCTCGAAAGAACATCTTGTTCTTGTGCTGGTTTTCTCAAAAATAAGGGCTATATTTTTTCCCTTAAGTTCATCATGAAGAATACCTTTTTTCTTCTTGTCCTTAAGCTCTGCGGCAAGGTCAAGAAGATACTCGATTTCCTCAGTTGAATAATCAAGCAGTTTCAAAAAGTCACGTCCGTATAAGTTCATAATCTCCTCCAATCCTGTGATTATTAATGAATTTGTATGCAAGCATCCATTCGCTTGCCGGTCTTGTGCTACAAATAAAGGGATTGCGTGTTGCAATCCCTTTTATATTATCATATTTGGAGAAAAATTTCTGCATAAATATACTATTATGATGTATATTTTTCTTTTACCAGAATACGTGAGCTCCGATAATGATACCCTCTCTGCCGTTAACTCTTCTAAAATGAAGGGCTGAACCAACGGTAGTCTCTCCATTGAGCGCTGCCTGAGCAGCCTGGTAGTTCATATCATAAATCTTGCCACTGTTGTATACTCTTGCAACTGTTCCGTTAAGAGCAGGTGTAAACTGGCCTGATGCATAAATAACGCTGTAGATCGTATTAGGATAAGCACCGCTTCTAACACGGTTAAGAACAACCGCACCAACAGCAACTCTTCCTTCATAAGGCTGGTTTCCTGCCTCGCACTGGATAAGTGCTGCAAGAAGCTTGAGCTCATCAGCATCTGCTGCCACAGCTCCCTGATTCTTCTTAAGAGCTGCCTTCTTTGCTGCCTCTTCTCTGATCTTGATGGCTGCTATTGTCTCACCCTGGTCGATCTTGAACTCGGATGTTACATACTCGGACTGAACATAACCTGTCTCGTCGTTGTAGTCTACGCTTACCCAGCCATTGCCAAGGTCTTCGATCATATCCACAAAAACCTTCTCAGACAAAACGCCAAGTACTTCTGCGTCCTCAGATGGCTCTTTTCTCACATTAAGAGCGCTGCTCTGGCTTGTTACTATTTGTTTGCCAACCTCTGCAGCCGCATTCTCTGCGTCATCTCCAAAAAGAAGATACTCGTCATTTGCCCAACCTACAAGGTCGCCGGACTGGATCTTGGTCCATCCATTCTCTCTGGTGATGATCTTACCGCCACAGTCCTTATAGAGAACACCTACCTTGGTGCTGTCCTCTGAGGGCTCTTCTCTGATATTGAGAGCCTTGGAAACATTTGCCATTACAAGCTTTGATTCAGTGCTCTCTTCGGAAGCATCTGTCTCGCTTCCCAATGTTGCTTTGTCCATGTTGCCGGCCACTTTAACTTCTGTTGCTTCATAATCGATACCTAGTGGAGAAACCGGACTTATGATACTTGAAATGCCTGCCGCAACATCCGATACACCGTTGCTGTTTCTGGCATCTGCAGTTAATCCGTTGGAGAAAAACAGAACAAAGATGAGACTACACGTCATGAAAAGTCTCAGCACCCCCACGGATTTCCTCGCTGTCTTATTCATACCTATGCTATCCTCTAATTGTTTTTTCAGCTGTGAAGCTGTGTTGACGGCAATTGTTACGAAAATATTTCAATATATTACCATCCTCAAAACAACAAGATATTAGCAAAAATATTTTGACTTGTCAAATTTATAGCAATTTTTCGTTTTATTTTGGTAAGAAAATTACAGACTCTTACTCTTGTCAATGCAGGCAGTTACTGCATCCATGACGGTTCCCCTGAATCCATTTTCCTCAAGAACCCTTACTGCCTCGATTGTGGTTCCTGCAGGTGAGCAAACCATGTCTTTTAATTCTCCCGGGTGCTTGCCGGTTTCAAGGACCATCTTTGCACTTCCAAGGACCGACTGAGCGGCAAATTCATAGGCCTGCTTCCTCGGCATACCGCCTGCAACCGCCGCATCTGCCATAGCTTCGATGAAAAGAAATACGTAGGCAGGTGAAGAACCGCTGACGCCAACCACAACATCCATCATGGTCTCAGGCACTGTATAGGCCTTTCCAAAGCTCTCCAAAAGCTCAATGACAAAATGATAGTCATCATCGCTGACAAGATCATTTCTGCAAACTGCAGAGCAGCCTTCAAGGACCAGAGCAGGTGTATTTGGCATAACACGGATGATCTTGACCGGTTTCTCGAACTCATTTGCCAGCCAGCTGATTGTCTTACCTGCAGCAATGGAAACAATGACTTTATTCTCGTCCACGCTGTCCATGATATCCGCAATGACAACCTTAAGATACTGGGGCTTAACCGCAAGGAAAATAATATCTGCTTCCTTGGCAACTGCCTCATTGGAGCCTCTGGTCTGAATACCGTATTTGTTGGCAACCTTAAGGCAAGTAGCTTCTGTAGCGGCAGTTCCTATTATCTCGTTGGGTCCCATAAGACCCTTACCTAGAATTCCGCCGATCATGGCCTTAGCCATATTTCCAAGTCCGATAAATCCAATAGTCATTCTAACATCCTCCTCTGTCTTGACGCCTCAAAGGTAAGTATTGCGGATGAAGTTGCCGCATTCATTGACTCAACCTCTCCTTTCATGGGGATAAGCACGTAAGTCTCAGCAGCATCCGCAGTTTCCTTTGTGAGCCCGTTTCCCTCATTGCCGATCAAAAAAGCTGTTGGCAAGCGGTAATCAAATTCATCATAATTCTTCTGTCCCTTGAGATGCGCAGCGTAAGTATGAATTCCATTCTGCGAAAACTCTTTTAACATCCCGGGAACATCATCTACATAAATATATGGCATTCTGAAAATAGAACCCATGGTAGATCTGACAACCTTTGGGTTGTGAATATCCGCACAGCCCTTGCTAAGAACAACACCGGTCACACCGGCACCTTCACCGGAACGAAGCATGGTACCAAGATTTCCCGGATCCTGAATATTCTCAAGGACCAGGATCAGCGGCGCAGCTCCTTCATTTCCCTGATTATAGCCCTCGATGACTTCCTCTTTTGTGTAATGATACTGGGAAATAACTGCAAGAACTCCCTGGGGAGTCTGGGTATCGGACATCTTCTTCATAACTTCCTCAGAGACCTCTTCAGCGCCATATCTCCAAAGGATTTCCTTGTCCTCCTCGCTGGCATTGTTTACGAATTTCCCCGTAACATACACCTCTCTTACCTGCAGGACAGGCGCTTCCCTAAGCATCTTCATTCCTTCTATCACAAAAACATCGTCCTCCCGGCGGGCTTTGCTCTTCTCATTGTAGCTCACCACCTTGCGAACGCGTTCATTATTCACACTCGTAATCATAAACTTTCCTCAAACCAAACTATTATCTTCTCTAAACCATTTTTCGGATAGAAAGTATTATATCACATTTACAAGCATCTATCCGCAACTTTCCCATCTCAAAGAGGAGCCAGTTCCCTAGCTTGCAGCAGTTTTCAAGCTCCTCACATGAACTTTTACTCATAAGCCATTACCTGCAAGCATCGATTGCAAAGAACCTGTCTGAATTATAAGAAATAGGTAGCAGCTATACTTGCGAATCATTATGAGGAGCAGATGAAATATTTAGGAAAGAAAAAACAGAAGTCCGATTTCTCTGAATAACATGAAATGAGGACTTCTGTTTTTTGTTTTCTTAATATTTCACTGCGAAGGAATAGTGAGCAAATATAGCTGCTACTATTTCTTTTAGCCGATCAGTTTTTCACAACGAGCTTACCGCCACGCTTTGATACAACGTCGAAGATAACTGCTGCAAGAAGAACGACACCTTTTACAACCTTCTGCATGTTGGCATCAACGCCCATAAGTGACATACCAAGGTTGATTACACCCATAAGAACCGCACCTACGATAACCCCCGGAACAGTACCGATTCCACCGTATGCAGAAGCACCACCGATGAAGCAGGAACCGATAGCATCCATCTCGTAGTTCTGGCCATATGTTGGCTGAGCAGATGTAAGTCTTGCGATTGTGATCATTCCTGCAAGTGCTGCAAGGAATCCCATGTTTGTGTAAGCAAGGAAGTAAACCTTGTTTGTATCGATACCGGAAAGCTTTGTAGCCTTCTCATTTCCACCAACTGCGTAGAAGTAACGGCCAACAGTTGTGTTTGATGTGATGTACCCATAAATGATTACTACTGCAAGAACCCAGATGAGAACTGAAGGAATACCTTTGTGCTGAGCGAGCTTGTAAGCGAAGATAACCAGTGCGCCTGCAAGAACGATGAGCTTAACAAGGAATGTCCAGAAGGACTCGAGTTCATAGCCTGAGTTCTTTTTCTTAACACGGCTGAGTACCTGAAGGATTACAAGGAGAGCTGCTGCAACGATACCGCCAAAGAGACAGGTAAGGTTAAGATCTGTTCCACCGAAAATGTCGTGGATATAGCAGTCTGCACCACCACCGAAGAGGTTTACGAAAGTTGTCTTGTCCTTGATTGATACTGTAAGTCCGTTAAGTACTACGTTAGAAAGTCCTCTGAAAGCAAGCATTCCTGCCAGTGTTACGATGAAAGGAGGAATTCTTACAAAAGCGATCCAGAAGCCCTGGAATGCGCCGATTGCTGTACCGATAAGGATCATGATAAGGATTGCAAGCCATACAGGTACGTTGAGGTTTACCATAAGAAGGGCTCCAACCGCACCAACGAAGCACACTACTGATCCAACGGAAAGATCGATATTACCACCTGTTAAGATACACAAAAGCATACCGGTTGCAAGAACGAATACGTATGCGTTCTGTGATATCAGGTTACTGACATTCATGGGAAGCAGGATTGCTCCACCTGTCTGCCATGAGAAAAATGCTACTACTATGATGAGCACAATGACCATTGTGTTCTTTTTCAAAAATCCTAAAATCTGGTTCTTATTCATGATTCTCCTCCTTATTTCCAGATGACCGTAAAATATAAGTCATGATCTTTTCCTGGGTAGCATCCTTTGCATCCAGCTCCCCAACCATTCTTCCTTCGTTCATTACGTAGATTCTGTCGCACATTCCCAGAATCTCAGGAAGCTCTGAAGAAATCATGATTACCGATTTTCCCTCAGCTACCAGCTGATTGATGATGCAGTAGATCTCATACTTTGCACCTACGTCGATACCTCTTGTAGGCTCATCAAGAATAAGAATTTCAGGATCTGCAAACATCCACTTTGCAAGAAGTACCTTCTGCTGGTTACCACCGCTAAGGTTTCCTACATTCTGCTCAACAGTAGGACATTTTGTCTTTAGCTTTTCCTTGTACTCAACTGCAACAGAGTATTCCTTGTGCTTATCAATTACTGTTTTGTTACTTACTTCATCCAAGTTAGCCAAAGTTGTATTGATCTTTATGGGATTGGTCAGGATAAGACCATTTCCCTTTCTGTCTTCTGTAACGTATGCAAGTCCATGTTTGATTGCTGCACGAACATTATTAAGTTTAACTTCCTGTCCTTTGATAAAAGTCTGACCCGATATATTTTCCCCGTAGCTTTTCCCAAATACGCTCATGGCAAGCTCTGTTCTTCCGGCACCCATAAGGCCTGAAATACCGAGAACTTCGCCTTTTCTAACATAAATATTTACATTGTCAACGACTTTTCTATCCTTCTGAAGAGGATGGTATACGTTCCAGTTCTTGATCTCCATCATCGTTTCGCCGATGTGAGGTTCTCTCTTAGGGAATCTGTCTGAAAGTTCACGTCCAACCATTCCCTTGATGATCCTGCTCTCGGAGAAATCATCAACTCCCTTTGTGAGGGTCTCAATTGTTGATCCATCTCTGATAACAGTGATCTTATCAGCAACATAAGAAACCTCATTAAGCTTATGGGAAATAATGATAGAAGTAAGACCTCTTTCTGCCTTCAGCTTAAGAAGCAGATCAAGAAGCGCTCTGGAATCTGTCTCATTAAGTGAAGATGTGGGCTCATCCAGAATTAGGAGTCTTGCATCCTTTGAAAGAGCCTTTGCTATCTCAACAAGCTGCTGTTTACCTACACCGATGTCCTTGATAAGAGTCTGTGTACTCTCCTTAAGGCCTACGATGTCCAGGTATTTTCTTGCCAGCTCAGTAGTCTCGTTCCAATTGATCTTTACCTTTGTTCCTCTCTCATTTCCAAGGAACATGTTCTCAGCGATGGTCATATAAGGTATAAGTGCAAGTTCCTGATGGATAATAACTATACCCTTTGCCTCACTGTCTTTTATCTGATTAAATTGACAAACCTGTCCGTCATAAACAATATCTCCCTCATAGGAACCAAATGGATAAACACCACTCAGTACGTTCATAAGGGTAGATTTTCCTGCACCATTCTCTCCAACCAGCGCATGGATCTCGCCTCTTTCAACCTGAAGATTTACGTTATCTAAGGCTTTAACACCTGGGAAGGTCTTGGTGATTTTTTTCATCTCTAATAAAATATCTGCCACTTTGCCCCTCCTCCTATCTTTGCATTCATTTTTGAGCGAACATAAGGCGGGTCATTAAGGCCCGCCTCTGTTCAATTTGGGAAAATATTGGTTAAATTACTTAAGCTGATCTTCTGTGTAGTAGCCTGAATCGATGAGGAGCTCTTTGTAGTTGCTTGCATCTGCGAATACAGGCTCGCAAAGGTATGAAGGAATGATTCCTGTGCCGTTGTCATAGGTCTTTGTATCATTTACAGGAGCATCAGTGCCCTTCATGATAGCATCAACCATCTCAACTGTCTTGTCAGCAAGTGTACGTGTATCCTTGAAGATAGACATTGACTGCTTGCCGGCGATCATGTTCTTAACGTTAGCAACGTCACAGTCCTGACCTGTGATGATTGGCCAATCACCTGTGTAGTTAGCTTCAAGAGAGTTTGTTACGCCGAGTGCTGTAGAGTCGTTTGAGCAAAGAACTGCATCAAGCTTTGTGCCATCAGCATAGTTAGCTGAAATGATAGCATCCATTCTTGACTGAGCATTCTCTGTTGACCAGTTAGCTGTAGCAACGTTATCGAAGTCAACCTGACCGGACTTAACTACGAGCTTGCCGTTGTCGATGTATGGCTTAAGAACATCGATAGCACCGCCGTAGAAGAATCTGGCGTTGTTGTCACCAGGGTCACCTGTGAAGATCTCAAGGTTGAATGGGCCTGCTGCGTTGTCGAGATCAAGCTGCTGCTTGATGTACTCGCCCTGCTTTGTTCCAACCATGTAGTTATCGAATGTAGCGTAGTAAGAAACAGCGTCAGAGTTCATGATAAGACGGTCATAAGCGATTACTTTGATGCCGGCTTCCTTAGCCTGAGCAAGAACTGTTCCAAGTGAATCACCATCGATAGATGCGATTACAAGAACCTGTGCTCCTGAAGAAATCATGTTCTCGATCTGTGAAACCTGAGTAGCAATATCGTTTGATGCATACTGAAGGTCTACAGTATAGCCTGCTGCCTTAAGCTTAGCTTCCATGTTGGCGCCATCCTGGTTCCATCTCTGAAGGTCCTTAGTAGGCATTGCTACACCAACCTTGCCGGAAGCAGCTGCTGTTGAGCCGCTTGACTCGGATGTTGTGCTGGTAGCTGCGCCGCTTCCGCATCCAACAAGAAGTGATGCTGCGAGTACAGCTGAAAGAATACCGCTTAAAAGTTTTTTCTTCATGAATATTTCCTCCCTATAGAAGATTAAGTTATGCAGAACTGTTGTCTGCTCTTTACATGAAAAACTTTAACATAAAACATATAGTAATAATTTATGACATACAGCACATTTTTATACTTATTTAATAATTGAAAAGAGCTGTGCTAGCATTTTTTTGCCAGCACAGCCCCCAAGTAACAATATTTTGCTATTACATGTAAAAAATGAAACTATTTTGCGATAATTTCACATCATCCTGTTCGTTTTTCAGTCATCTGACATTTTAGAAGGAACGTTCAGATATACATCCTCCCGCAGGTGAAATCCACTGTTTATGATGACTTCGTCGATGTTTTCCGCTGTAACACTTACAGGTTCTATCTTAAGATATGGAATCATCGTGCTTCCGTCATCGTATTCTGAAAGTCCGGGATCAACGATGTCCTCTCCCTTGGCAAGACTGACTGCTGCCTCTGCCGCCTTCTGGGCCAGTTTCTCAATAGGCTTATATACGGTCATAAGCTGAGTTCCTTCAACTATCCTCTGACAGGCTTCAAGGTCAGCATCCTGTCCCACCACCAGCTTTTTTCCCGCAAGCCTCTTCTCTGAAAGGGCAAAAACAACTTTGCTGGCAAGATCGTCATTGCCGCACATGATTGCGTCGGCTTCTTCCACCAGTTCCGGGTTATTATACACATATTCGCCGGCCAGCTCCGCCTTCCAGCCATCGCAGTAGTACTCATCAAGAATCTCGTTGTTGTACTGGCTGATGGTATCCTTAAACCCTGACATTACCATGGGAACATTAAGATCTTTTAGGGATCCGCAGATCATAAGTGCCTTTCCTCCGACAAATCCTCCCTGTATCAGCGCTTCTCCCATGAGTTCTCCGACTTTTTCATTGTCAAAAGAAATATAGAGATCCGCACCGGAATTTGGAATCGGTCTGTCATAGGCAATGACCTTGATGCCTGCATCTCTGGCTTTTTTTACCTCATCCACCAGCTCTGTGGCATCTATACTTATAATGACGATTACGTCCATACCCTTCTTTATAAAATACTCAATCTGTTGTTTCTGCTGCTCCACATCCCCGTTGGCATTCTGGATGTTTACCTCAGCACCTAAGTCTTTTGCAGTGGAAACAAATACATCCCTGTCCCTCTGCCACCTCTCGATTACGAAGGAATCAAAACACATCCCTATCTGGATCTTAGCCTGGCCCACCGTTTTCGAAGACTTACTGCTGGGAGCACTGCTGCCGCATCCGCAAAGGACTGCGCCCGCAAGGAAAAGAGCCAGTGCCTTTCCTGCAATTCTTCTAATCCTCTTATTCATACCTTTTTCTCCACGCATTATACTCTCCGCGTCTTTAACCTTTTATATCAGCACTTTTCTTTGTACTCCGTTGGTGTGACCCCCACATTTTTCTTAAAACTCCTGCTGAAATAGTTCGGATCTGTATAACCGCAGGATAAGCATATTTCCTTTATGGAGAGATTTGAGTTCTCCAAAAGATTTTTTGCCTTATCAATCCTTATATTTGTGAGGTACTCAATGAAGTTGAGACCGCTTGCTTCCTTGAAGACCTTACTGAAATAATAAGGAGAGATATTGACCACTCTTGAAACATCATCAAGAGAAATATCCTTGTCAAAGTGATCCGCAATGTACTTCTTGGCAGTCCTTATGATGTCGTCTGAACGCTCTTCCCTCTTATTTACTACGTTTCTGCAGGCACTCATAACCTTTTCGGAAAACCAGTTCCTTATCTCCTCTGCGGTAGTGAGCTCCATGATCTGTGGTAGATAATCCTTCCTGCCTGAGTAGTGGTAGGTCTGACCACCGTTCTGATAAGAAAGATGCTCTGCATAAAGAGCGAATTCCAGCGCCTTGAGCCTCATGGACATAAGGTCTCCGTCAGCTGCTCTCTGGCACATCCAGTCGGCATATTTGTCTGTCATTACCTGAGCCTCATTCAGGTCTCCCTTGGAAATAGCCTCAAAAAGAGGTCTCTCCATTGCCTTGGGATAATCATCCTCATACTCACAGCCCATGGTGAGGTCATCAACATGAGCAACCGTGCCGGTTGTGGCAATAAGGGCATTGAGCGCTTCTCTGTAGGAATCCCCCAATTCCCTCAGAGGTTTTACTCCACCTATTCCAACCCTGAAGCTGATGTCAGTTTTTTTCCTGAGGAACCTCACAAGTTCCCTTGCCCTGTCAATGAGTTCGGTTCTCTCGTTGTATTCAAGTCTGGAGCCGCTGCAGGGAATAAGGACCGCAATCTTGTTGGCCATTACGTTTCCGACCTTACATTTGAAAAGAGATTTTACCCCTTCACGGATCTCGTGATATTTGCCCGAGACCTTGACGGAGCTTCCGATGGCATTGGTCATTCGGTTTCCCTCCTGGGAATCACCGCACACGATGGCCATCATATATCCAAAGTTCTCTTCTATTCCAAGGATTGTCCTGTAACTGTCTATGTCTTCGTCAAAATGCTCCTGCAAAAGAATGTCGTAGATAAGTCCGTTTTCGATGATTGGTTCAACGGTCTCAAGCTTCTCTTTAATAAGAAGCTCGTTGCTTCTCTTTTCCCTCTCGCCGTCAATCTGTTCCATGGCTTTTTTTAGGACAGATACGACCTTCATCTTTTCCATGGGCTTTGTTATGTACTCCATAACTCCAAGAGCTATGGCTTCCTTGGCATAATCAAACTTGTCATAGGCTGACATAACGATAAAAACAGTGTTGGTGCAGAACTGCTTCATCTCCTTGATGGCATCAATTCCGTTGATACCGGGCATGTGGATGTCTATAACCGCAATATCCGGTCTGAAGCGCTCCGCAAGCTCAATAACGCTTCTTCCGCTTTTGGCGCACTCCACCTGACAGGTGTTGCCAAATTCTTTTTCTATGATAAATTTCATGGAGTCGATAACGATTCCCTCGTCATCTGCGACCATCACTCTATACATCTCTTTCCTCCATAGGAAGTCTTATTATTACTTCACAGCCCTTGTTTTCTCCATGGCTGATGATGCTGAGGGCATCCTCGTAACCGGCAAAGAGCCTCAGTCTTGATATAACATTGTCCATTCCGATTCCGTTGTTGTCGTAGCTGTCGGAGTCATGGCTGAATTCACCCTTAAGGAGCTGGTCTATGGTCTCCTGACTTATGCCCTTACCGTTGTCCATGATGCTTATGCATACCTTTGAATCCTCACGGTAGATCCTCAAGATAATCTTTCCCTCTCCTGCCATCTCACGAATGCCGTGATTTACAGCATTCTCAACGATAGGCTGAAGTATCATGCTTGGCATTACCCTGTCCAAAAGTCTCTCGTCCACCTGCTTCTCATAGCCGATGTCCCCGGAAAATCTTACATTCAGAATCTGGATGTAGTTATCCACCAGTGTCACTTCATCCCGGATGGTTACATCTCTTTTCTGGCTCTGGACGTTATATCTGAAAAAGTCTGCAACGGTCTGCACGTACTGATAGGTCCTGTCTGCTCCCTCCATCATTGCAAGCTGGGCGCCGGCGTTAAGAGTGTTGAAAAGAAAGTGCGGATTGATCTGGGCTTGCAGGTATTTGAGCTGTGCGTCCTTAAGATGGGACTCCATCAGCAGTTCTTTTTCCTGCATGTAGCGCTCTTTTTCCATACTCTCTTTTAACTTCTCGATATATTCCTTGATGCTGGCAACCATCTTGCTGAAGGCATTGATAACTATGCCCACCTCGTCATGGTAAAAAGCTGTGGGCATCTTGGCATCGAAGTTACCGTTGGAAACCTCATCTGCAGAGTCTGCCAGGTTCTTAAGGGGCAGGATCATAGTCCTTACAAAGCTCGTAACGATAATTACATTTCCTATCATAACAAGGGTCATGACAGAAACCGCAACAATCTCAAACCTTCTGAAGGCCTTAAAGAGCTCCAGATAGTTCTCTGAGTTTACAACAAAGAGCTCCAGGTTAAGACTTGTGATATACGCTTCGATATCCTCATAGAGTCTGGTGCTGCTCTCGTAGTAGGAGCGGTATTTCTCGACGTTTCGTCCTCTCTTTGCCTCGATGGTCTGGGCAACTTCATCCAGATAATTCTGGGACATATACTTGATATTTCTCTCCATGCGGTTAAAAGAAAGATCTGTCACCGCATCGTCAAGATCCATTACAAGATCAGAATAGTTCTGGGCCTCCCTGTAGTAATCCTCCAGAGACTCGCTGGTCTTGGAGCTGAGGTACACGGTCATGGAGTCCTGTACTTTAGAGAGTGCGTCTGAGAGCTGATTCAGGGACCTGTTGTCCTGATATACCAGTTCCATATCCTTGGACATGCTGTTTACCCCAAAAATAAGGAAAAGATTTACTATGAAGATCAGCACATTGGCAAAAATACAGACGCTTATGATCTTAAACTGAAGAGGGCGGTTAAGGAATTTATTCATCTGTGCCCTCCTCTTTGCGGTAACTTGCTACATTATCGCGATTTATAAGCGTAACGTCCGCAAGGTAGTATTCACTTGTATTTCCAAACTCGTAGTAGTCAGAAAGGGCATTTACACTGTATTCGCCAAGCTGCGAAGCCTCTATCGAGATAGTGGAATAGATGCCGCCTCTTTCTATGGCATTTACAATAGTCTCGGAGTCATAATAGCCGAGAATACTGACTTCTCCGACCATGTTAAAGTCAACCACCGCCTGATAAGTACATACGGTGCTGAGCTCATTTAAGCACACGATTACATCAGGAACACTTTCCCCCAGGAAAATATCCCTGATAGATTCCTCTACTGAAAAACTGTTGGTATTATCAACAGCAGCTATGGTAACTTCAAACTCTGAATCTGTGACATTGTCCTGATTTATCACATCCTGAAGACCGGATATTATGATATTCTGTCCGGTATCCTTTGAATCGGCGCTCACAAGGACGGTGATCTCCACCTGGCTTCTGTCTGCGATGGTTTCAGATTCCAGAAGCTCTTCCCTTCGCTTCTCCTTGATGATGTCAATGATCTGTCCGCCGTACATTCTGCCGATACTGTATCCGCCAACACCCACAAAGCTTATCCTGTCTGACCTGGTGCAGTCCCCGTAAAGTGTGACCACAGGGATTCCCTTTGCAACGGCATCATTTATAAGCTGCGACATTTCCAGGGTCTCATTGGCATAGACAATTATCCCGTCAACCTTCGAGGCTGTGGCTATCTCCATAAGTTCTTCCACCGAGTAGTCCTTGGAGAGCTGTTCTCCCAGAAGGTCCACATAGATGTTTTCTTCCTTCGCTTTGTCTTTTGCTCCCTTATACACTGACTTCCAGAAATCCGACTTGTAGTTGTCTGTTATCATGACGTAATACTTGTCATAAGAAGCCGCCTCTGCCTGCTTTACCTTATCAGTCTTATAGAACCTGAAAAAAAGTGAAGCTGCCACGATAGTGACAAGCACAAAAACCAGGGTCAAAAGGAGCATAATGTACTGACGCACTATTCTCTTTTTGTATATATCTTCATTCTGATTATTCTTCTCGCCCATAATATCCAAAACTTTTTCTTTATAATAGTAGAAGCTGATGACATGACTTGCTTCGTTGCAAGCAACTCCCCGCAAGTCTGATCACTAAAATTCTATCAGAATAGCCCCAACTGAAAAAGTGGACTTTTTTGTTCTTGAATGATCAATAACAAAAAAGTCCACTATAATGTTCATCATTTACGATTGGTATGAACCATAATATTACAGTATACGAGCGATCTCGTACATGTACTCGTTGATGTTCTTCTTCATTGCAAGAGCCTCGTCGATATCATAATCAACGAACTGGCCGTTGCGATAACCAACTACTCTGTTGGTCTTGCCTGCAGCAAGGATATCAGCTGCATAGCATCCCATCATGGAAGCATATACACGATCCTTACATGTTGGGCTACCACCACGCTGCATGTAACCAAGGATTGAAGCTCTTGTCTCAAGACCTGTAGCAGCCTCAATACGACGAGCCATGGATGTTGAATGTCCGATACCCTCAGCGTTTACGATGATGTGATGAGTCTTACCCTTCTTACGGTTATCGATGATGTTATCGATAATGCGCTGCTCGTTGTAATCATATTTCTCAGGAAGAAGGATGTCGTCTGCTCCGTTGGCGATTGCACACCAGAGAGCGATATATCCTGCGTGACGTCCCATAACCTCTACGATACTTACACGCTCGTGAGATGATGATGTATCACGGATCTTGTCGATGGCTTCCATAGCTGTGTTGATAGCTGTGTCAAATCCGATTGTATAATCTGTGCAGGAGATGTCCAGGTCGATTGTTCCGGGAACGCCTACTGTATTGATACCCTGCTGTGAAAGCTTCTGAGCACCACGGTAGGATCCGTCACCACCAATTACTACCATTCCGTCTATTCCATGCTTACGGCAGATCTCAGCACCCTTGGCCTGTCCCTCAGGAGTGGTGAACTCCATACATCTTGCTGTACCAAGAATAGTACCGCCGCGCTGAATGATATCAGATACGCTACGTCTGTCCATATCGATGATCTCTTCATTAAGAAGACCCATGTAGCCTTTCTTGATACCCTTAACCTTAAGTCCGTTAGCCAGCGATTTACGAACTACCGCACGAATAGCCGCATTCATTCCCGGTGCATCGCCGCCACTGGTAAGTACGCCGATTGTCTTAATCTGCTTCGCCATAATTTACTCCTCGATTCCTCTAAAACCCTAATAAAATCCTTACATTGATATTTTTATCACATTTTTTCTACAATATATTAGCGCAAATCTTTTTAATCTGCAATGGAAACGTTTTTATTTCAGGATTTTTTTACATTTTCATTTCTATTTTATCACAATGTCGTTCACTATAATATAGAAGGTTTATGATATAATTCTATAGAAAACACACGTACGGATTAATTGGGGTTATCTATGGCATTTACTCACTTACACGTCCACACAGAGTACTCTCTTCTGGACGGTTCCAACAAGATAAAAGAATATGTTAAAAGATTAAAAGAGCTGGGCATGACCGCCGGAGCCATCACGGACCACGGCGTCATGTACGGCGTTATAGATTTTTATAAGGCATGCAAAGAGGCAGGGATCAATCCCGTTATCGGCTGTGAAGTCTATGTGGCTCCCGGCTCACGTTTTGACAAGGAGACTACTCTTTCCGATGACCGATATTATCATCTGGTCTTGCTGGCGGAGAACAACATCGGCTATGCCAACCTTTCACATATCGTAAGCCGCGGCTTTACGGAAGGCTACTATTACAAGCCCCGTGTAGACCTTGAGATCCTCGAGCAGTACCATGAGGGCATCATTGCGCTCAGTGCCTGTCTTGCGGGCGAGGTTCCAAGATGCATCATAAAGGGCATCCCCGGCAAGGCAAAAGAGGCTGCTATGCGCCTCGACAACATTTTCGGACACGGCAATTTCTTTTTGGAGCTGCAGGATCACGGCATTCCGGAGCAGAGACAGGTCAACGCCTCACTTATGGCGCTTTCCCAGGAGCTGGACATTCCGCTGGTTGCCACCAATGACTGCCACTACACCTATGAAGATGACGCGGAGGCCCATGACCTCCTTCTTTGCATACAGACAGGCAAAAAAGTCTCCGATGAAGACCGTCTGCGCTACGAGGGCGGTCAGTATTTTGTAAAGAGTGAAGAGCAGATGAGAGCTCTTTTCCCTTATGCTCAGGAGGCTATAGACAACACCCAGAAGATTGCCGACAGATGTAATGTTGAGATTGAGTTTGGGGTAACAAAGCTCCCACATTTCGAGGTTCCTGAAGGGTATGATTCCTGGACTTACCTCAACAAGCTCTGTCTCGATGGTCTGCATGAGCGCTATCCCGAGGATGACGGGCGCCTTAAAGAGAAGCTTGACTATGAGCTTGGCGTCATCAAGCGTATGGGATATGTCGATTACTTCCTTATCGTATGGGACTACATTAACTACTGTCGTGAAAATGGCATAGCTGTAGGTCCGGGGCGTGGCTCTGCTGCCGGAAGTATTGTCTCCTACTGCATGCATATCACAAATATCGATCCAATAAAATATGATCTCCTTTTCGAGAGATTCCTTAATCCTGAGCGTGTATCCATGCCCGATATCGACGTGGACTTCGAGTACGAGAGACGTCAGGATGTTATAGACTACGTTACCGAGAAATATGGTGCGGACAAGGTTGTCCAGATCATCACCTTCGGTACTCTTGCTGCCAGAGGTGTAATCCGCGACGTTGCAAGAGTTATGGATCTGCCCTACAGCTTTGGGGATTCTATATCCAAGATGATTCCAACAGAGCTCAACATGACTCTGGACAAGGCTCTTGAGATGAACCCTGAGCTCAGAAGCCAGTATGAATCAGATGAAACCGTGCACAAGCTAATTGACATGTGCAAGAAGCTTGAGGGTCTTCCAAGGCACACCTCCATCCATGCTGCGGGAGTTGTTATCTGTCAGGCCCCTGCGGAGGATCTGGTTCCACTGTCCCGTTCAGCCGAAGGTAACATCACCACTCAGTTCACCATGACCACCATCGAGGAACTGGGACTTCTCAAGATGGACTTTCTTGGTCTGCGAACCCTAACAGTAATAAAGGATGCGGTGAATTTTGCCAATAAGTCTATTGGCGCAAAGCCCGGAGATCCTAATTACATCAATATAGATGAGATAGATTACAACGACAAAAATGTTCTGGACCTTATCGGAAGCGGCAAGTGCGACGGTATCTTCCAGCTGGAATCCGGCGGAATGCAGTCCTTCATGAAGGAGCTTAAGCCCCAGTCTCTTGAGGATATCATTGCGGGTATTTCCCTGTACCGTCCCGGCCCAATGGATTTCATTCCCAAATATATTGCGGGCAAAAATGACGCCGGTGCCATTTCTTATCAGGCCCCAGAGCTGGAGCCGATCCTCAAGCCCACCTACGGCTGTATCGTCTATCAGGAGCAGGTTATGCAGATAGTTCAGCAGCTTGGCGGCTACACCTTAGGGCGCGCGGACCTGGTAAGGCGTGCCATGAGTAAAAAGAAACAGCATGTCATGGAGGTTGAGAGAGCCAATTTCGTTAACGGTAATGCTGACGAAAACGTTCCGGGCTGCGCTTCAAAGGGAATTGCGCCCTCTGTTGCCAATGCCATCTATGACTCCATGATGGACTTTGCAAAGTATGCCTTCAACAAGTCCCATGCTGCCTGCTACGCAGTTGTTGCCCTTCAGACAGCATGGCTTAAATACTATTATCCGGTGGAATTCATGGCAGCACTTATGACCTCAGTAATTGATAACCCCGGCAAGGTTTCGGGATATATCATGACCTGCAGGAATATGAACATCACTCTTTTGCCCCCTGATATCAACGAGGGCTTTAACGGCTTCTCTGTTTGTGAGATTGAAGATACCACTCTGAGAGTTGTGGGCTCAGAAACCGCGGGCAGTGGCAGCAATCCTATGGCCGGCAGTACCGGCAAGAAGAAAGCCATAAGGTATGCCCTGACTGCCATCAAGGGCATCGGACGCCCTGTGATTTCCTCCATCGTAAAAGAGAGAGAATTCCACGGCAAATTTAAGAGCATCAACGACTTCCTCACCAGAATGCAGGGAAGAGAAAATGATGTAAACAAAAGAGCTGTGGAGAACTTTATCAAAGCCGGTGCCTTCGACTGCTTTGAGGGCACAAGGAAACAGTTCATGACTGTTTACGGCCAGATCATGGATCAGCTTCATTCTTCAGGCAGGAACACCATGGCAGGACAGATGTCCCTCTTTGACTTTGCCACAGAAGATGACAAGAAGCAGTATGAGATTCCTCTTCCAAATGTAGGGGAATTCCCTCGCGAGCTCCTTTTGGAATTTGAAAAAGAAGTCCTTGGAATATACGTTTCCGGTCATCCTCTTGAAGAATATGTTGCCATGTGGAAGCGCAAGATTACAAATACAACAGCTGATTTTGTCCTTGATGACGAGACCGGTGCTCCGGTTGTAAAAGACAATGCAAATGCTGTCATAGGCGGAATCATCAGCGAGAAAAAGATTAAGTATACCAAGACTGACCAGATAATGGCATTCCTCACGGTAGAGGATCTTGTAGGTTCTATTGAAGTAATAGTTTTCCCAAAGACCTACGAAGCCAATGCTCCAAGACTAAATGAAGACTCCAAGGTCTTTATCGAAGGCCGGGTCTCAGTCGAGGACGAGCGGGATGCCAAGCTTATTGCCGGCAAGGTTACTCTTTTTGATGAAGTGCCCAAGACTGTCTGGCTTCGTTTCGCCAATCAGGCAGAATATGAAGCAAAATCAGCTGCCATTAATCAGATAATTGCCGGCAGCGATGGCAAGGATGAGGTCGCACTTTATCTAAACGAAACAAGACAGATGAAGAATCTCGGCCGTGCCTTCACAATCCGTGCAGATAAATCCGTACTGGAAGCCTTTGAAGAGGTCTGCGGAAAAGATAATGTAAAGATTAGATAAAAGTGATTTAAAATCAATGTTATATAGCATATAATTAATATGATAATTCTTAGGAGGAATCATTTTGTCCGAAATATCAGGGATAAAAAATCTGATAAATAATTTAGATGCCCGAAATGATAAAAAGAAAATTCTTATAATTGATGACGATCCCGGCTACATCGGTCTTTTGCGGGAATGGCTGAGGGCAGATTATAAAGTCTTCATGTCCACCTCCGGCGAAATGGCCCTGGAATGGCTTTCCAAAAATCAGGCAGATCTTATCCTGCTTGATTTTGAGATGCCCGGATTAAATGGTCCCGAAATGCTGGCAAAGATCAAGACTATCGACAATTCTGCAAATACACCTGTTGTTTTCATTACCGGAAATGAAGAGGAAGAAGTGGAAAGCGGCACAGCCACCGGTGCGAATGGCTTTGTTCCCGACGGATGTATCTTTAAGACTATAACCAGAGATGATTTCTTAAAAAAGATTCCCACATTCCTCTAACACTTTTTGAAAGGGCCGACAAAAAGATGGATAGATGCGAATTTAGTCCCGAGATAGCCTGGCTAGCTACAGATGCCGGACTTGATCTTAATGATGCCCTGGAGTATACAGGTTCTCCGCAGCATCTTCTTAAGTTTGTAAAAAACTTTTATGAATCCCTTGAGCATAAGTCAGATGTAATTGAGGAAGCACTTAGCATAGGTGACTATAATCTATATGCAATCAAGGTTCATGCCTTAAAGAGCTCCTCACGTATAATCGGAGCCAAGAGTCTTTCCAATCTTGCAAAAGAACTGGAGCAGGCAGCAAAAGACGGAGATTACGAGACGGTACGCTCAGAGAATGATGCTCTGCTTGATCTCTATCGAAGCTTCAAGGATAAGCTCTCAAAAATCGAAGAAATAACTCTGGAGCCGGAAGAAGCTCCTAAAAAACCTCCGATTTCCGAAGCTGAGCTGTCCAACGCCTTCGATGCCCTAAAGAACTTCATCTCCGACATGGACTATGATGCCATCGAAATGATCTTGGCAGAGCTCTCGCAGTACGAGCTTCCGGCCGACGCAGCTTCCAAGATTGCTGCACTGTCAGAGCCACTCAAGAACTATGATTGGAATGCAATGTCAAACCTTATATAAGATTAAACACCGAATTCTTCAGCATCTGGTATGTGGCAAAAATATATATCTGTGAGTCATTTTGACGAGAAGATGATTCATAACAATAAAAAATAAGCATGTTTGACTGTTCTGAATAACCTGAAAGTCAAACATGCTTATTCTTTTTGTTGTTTATAAATCACTTCGCAGGAAAAGCGAACAGATATATATTATGCCGCTTTACCATTATGCGAAGAACTTCTTGAGCTCCTCTGCCTTGTCTGTAGCCTCCCAAGGAAGGTTAAGGTCGTTACGTCCGAAGTGTCCGTAAGCAGCTGTCTGCTTGTAGATAGGACGACGAAGGTCGAGCATCTTGATGATTCCTGCAGGACGAAGATCGAATACCTTACGAACTGCCTCTGTAAGCTTCTCATCAGAAACCTTACCTGTTCCGAATGTGTCTACAAGGATTGATGTAGGCTGAGCAACACCGATAGCGTATGAAAGCTGGATCTCTGCCTTGTCAGCAAGACCAGCAGCCACGATATTCTTTGCAACATATCTTGCTGCATAAGCTGCTGAACGGTCAACCTTTGTGCAATCCTTACCGGAGAAAGCACCGCCGCCATGACGAGCTGCTCCACCGTAAGTATCAACAATGATCTTACGTCCTGTAAGACCGGCATCACCCTGAGGTCCGCCGATTACGAAACGTCCAGTAGGATTGATATAGATCTTTGTGTTAGCATCAACAAGAGTAGCATCTACAACTGCATCAATAACGTGCTTTCTGATATCTGTGTGGATCTGCTCCTGTGTAACCTTCTCATCATGCTGAGTAGAAATAACGATAGCCTCAAGTCTCTTTACCTTACCGTTCTCATCGTACTCAACTGAAACCTGACTCTTTCCATCTGCTCTGAGGTATGGAAGTGTGCCGTTCTTTCTAACTTCTGTAAGCTTCTTTGTGAGCTTGTGTGCAAGGCTGATTGCATAAGGCATGTACTCTTCTGTCTCGTTTGTAGCATAACCAAACATCATACCCTGGTCGCCGGCACCAATAGCCTCAAGCTGCTCATCTGTCATCTGGTTCTCTCTAGCCTCAAGAGCCTTGTCAACGCCCATAGCGATATCAGCTGACTGCTGATCAAGTGCTACGAGAACTGCGCATGTGTTGCCATCAAAGCCCTTAGCTGAATCGTCATAGCCGATCTCCTTGATTGTCTCACGGGCAATCTTTGCATAATCAACGTTAGCCTTTGTTGTGATCTCACCTGTGATAAGAACGAAACCTGTACATGTTGCTGTCTCGCAGGCAACACGGCTCATTGGGTCCTGTGCCATG
>JAFPVA010000314.1 GCA_017413105.1 Butyrivibrio sp.
AGCAGTTATTTATACAGCCATATGCATACCGTATTCTTCGATACTTGTTGTCAGAACCAACAGCCAGGAAGAGCGTGGAAATATGGGAATCTGGAGAGCTGCATCCGGATATGTATCAGGTATGATAATTGCAGTAGCTGTCATTCCTATTACCAATGCCCTTGGCGGTAATCAGAGTGCATGGGTCAAGATGGGAGCTATCTTCGGACTGTTTATTGCACTTGCTCTGTTCATTTGTTACCTGAAGGCAAAAGAAACAGCGATCGGTGAGGGCGTTCAGGCTGAAGATATACATGATGATGAGACTCCGGTACCTTTCGGAGAAGCACTGAAATCTCTTTTTGGAAACAAGTATTGGGTAATGATCCTGATCATGAATTTCTGCGCTAATATCTCTTATGGTATTGGCGGAGCATCAGGGACATATTACTGCAAGTGGATATACGGTGACGATAACCTGGTTGCTATTCAAGGTGCAATCGGTATGATACCTACTATCCTTGGTTTTGTAGCTGTTGGTCCGATGTCTAAAAAACTCGGAGTTACAAAGACACTCAGAGTTTCATTCCTGATCGGAGCAATAGGCACAGCATTAAGACTCTTTAACCCAACCCATTTTGTTTATAACACCACTCTTTCATGCTTTGGAACTTTCGCAAACATTCCAATGATGTGCCTTATGGGAGTTATGTCCGCCATGGCGATAGATTATAATGAATATAAGTATGGCAGAAGAATGGTCGCTACAGCTCAGAGTGCATGCAGTTTTGGTAATAAAGTCGGCTCAGGTATCGGAGCTTCAATAATTGGATGGTGCCTTGGACTTGCAGCTTATGACGGGCTTGCAACTACTGTATCACCTGCTGTTATTCAGGCAATATATACATTCAGCATCTATATTCCTCTTATTCTGTTTATCATATTGTTTGCTTTTGCCATGCGGTTTGACCTGGAAAAAAGACTTCCGGAAATCCAGAAAGAGATAGCAAAGAGAAAGTAATAGAGTCAAAAGAGGGGAGCAGTTTCTGTTCCCTTTATTTAAAAGGAGACCAATATGGAGAGGAAAGATACAGACAAATTATCATTTGTTCTTAGCAATGCAGCAGAGTGCACAGTTCTTCTTAAAAAGAGCGGACAGTTCCCTTTAGATAAACCCGGTAAGATTGCTGCTTACGGAGCAGGACTTCGCTATACGATAAAGGGCGGTACAGGTTCGGGAGAGGTTAATTCAAAAGAAACTTTCACAATAGAGCAGGGACTTGAACGGGCAGGATTCATTATCGCTTCAAAGAGCTGGCTTGATGCCTATGATGAGGTAAGAAGGAAAGCCAAAAAGCAGTTTATTAAGGATCTTAAGGCGCAGGCAAAGGCAAAGCATGAGAACGCAATCATGTATTCCATGGGAAAAACCATGAAAGAGCCTGACCACAATCTTGAGATCTCAAAGGTGTGCGATACAGCCATATATGTTGTCAGCAGAAATTCCGGAGAGGGAAGCGACAGAGAGGTTTTAGAAGGCGATGTAAAGCTGTCAAAGTCTGAGATCCGTGACATCCTTCTTCTGAATAAAGTGTATGACAGGTTCATGCTTGTTTTAAATGTCGGAGGTGTAGTAGATCTTTCACCTGTGATGGAGGTAAAAGATATTCTTCTTTTATCCCAGCTTGGAACTGATTGCGGGGCAGTACTTGCGGATATTCTTCTGGGAAAACAGAATCCTTCAGGGAAGCTCTCAACCACCTGGGCGGAGATTAAAGAATATTCAGCGGAAGGAACCTTTGGCGACTGGAACGATAACCGCTACAAAGAGGGTATTTATGTAGGTTATCGCTACTTTGATACCTTTAAGAAGACAGCTCTGTTCCCCTTTGGATTTGGACTGTCTTATACAACATTTGAGACTAAGGTATCAGATATAAAGGCTAATAAGGATACCTTAACATGCGATGTGCTTGTTAAGAATACAGGAAGCTGTTCAGGAAAAGAGGTTGTGCAGGTCTATCTCTCAGTCCCTGAAGATAAGCTGGATCAGCCATACCAGCAGTTGGTTTGCTATGCTAAGACGCCGCTTCTTGAAAGAAACGCAGAATGCAGGTTGGAGATGTCTTTCAGGCTTTCAGATTTTGCTTCCTATGACGAGGAATCTGAAAGTTATGTTCTTGAGAAGGGCAGATATGTAATCCGTGTAGGCAACAGCTCGGTGGATACAAAAATTGCTGCAGTTGCTATTTTGGAAGAAACAGTTACAACTTTAAAGACCAGAAACTGTCTCGGAAAACCTGACTTTACAGACATAAAGTCTGAGCATTCAGAACCTTTGCCAATTCCTGAAGGTATTGTAACCTTCACACTTACTGCAGATGACTTTGAGAAGAGAGAAGTCTTTTTTGACAACGAGGTTTCAGTAGATTCCAGGATAAAGAACCTGACTGATGAAGAGCTTTCTTACATGCAGATCGGAAACTTTGATCCC
>JAFPVA010000315.1 GCA_017413105.1 Butyrivibrio sp.
GGCTGATGAAGCTGGTGGAATTCCAATGTGATCTGTACCCAGGATCACTGCAAAGTATTTTTTTAAGAAAAAGGTTTATCGGTCAATAAAAGCGCATTTGCGAAAGAGAATTTGAGTTTTAGGGGATAAGTGCGCCTTTATTGGCTGATTAGCCATGAAATATTATAGCGAGAGGAGCATAAGCTATGGCGAAAGAGAAAGATGAAGAGAGCCTCGTTAAGTGCATCTATAACGATATGGTCTTTTATGTGCCGAGTGATGTCTTTTCTATTGTTCTCCTGCGGACGCAAAGATACTCAACAAAGAAATATGTTAGGTATAAAGAAGGCGCAGAACTGTATAGCATGAGCGAGAGGAAGTTTACTGATCTGGCAAACAATTCCGATGCGGTTGTACATGTTGATAAGATAGCGCTTGTGGATCTTGAAAAGGTTGAAGAGTACATAAAACTCAACAATTCATAAGATTCGGTTAGGAGATTTTGCAGGACAAAAACCTTGACATGTTGTAGGACAAAAAGTATAATGAGGATGGTTGAAGGGAGGTACGCTGATTTGGCAAAGATGGGAAGACCGAAGGCAGAAAAGCCTAAGTCGAGTAAAATATCCATCCGCTTTACCGATGAAGAATTTGAGCAGTTAAAGCAGCGTGCAGACCAAAACGACCAGACCATAACAGAAACCATACGTGAAGGTGTCAGGCTACTGTTTGAAACCAAGCACAAGTAATTTTGCAAAATCTCTTTCCTGAATAGAAAGGGATGAACTATGGCAAAAATACGGAAAGACACTAAGGGCAAGGTACTACACAAGGGCGAGGACTACAAGAAGGAGAAGAAGCTTTACCGATACTCCTATACGGATCCCCTTGGAAAAAGGAGATGTATTTACTCCAAGGACTTAGGGGAACTTAGGGAGAAGGAAAAGCAGCTTCAGCGGGATCAGCTTGATGGACTTGATATGTATGTCCAGGGCAAAGCAGATGTGAACTTCGCATTTGACCGCTACATAGCTACTAAGACTGAACTTCGTAGTTCGACACGAACCAATTACCTGTATACCTATGACCGCTACGTAAGAAACGGATTCGGAAAGAAGAAACTTTCAAGTGTCAGGTATTCTGATGTGGTGCTGTTTTACAATGCTTTGCTTGGCAAGGGATTATCCGTAAGCACGGTGGATTCTGTTCATACGGTGCTACGCCCCACCTTCCAGCTCGCAGTTAGGGATAATGTCATTCGTAATAATCCTGCGGATGGAGCAATGGCTGAGGTAAATAAGAAGTGGGACGGCGAGACCGGGGTAAGACATGCACTCACAATAGAGGAAGAAAGGGCATTCCTTGATTGTCTTAATCTTCAGAAGAATCTGAAATGGAAGCCACTGTTTACCGTGATGTTTGGTACTGGATGCCGTATAGGAGAGGTTATCGGTCTGCGTTGGGATGATGCCGATATGGATAATGGGATTATAACCATTGATCACGATATTACCTATTATCCGAGATCTGACAAGAACTACAAGTGTGAATATGAGCTTGCACTTCCAAAGACAGAGGCGGGCATCAGGACTATTCCGATGCTTAAGAAGGTTAAGGAAGCTCTGGAGCTTGAAAAAGAGAACCAGGAAAAGTATGGCTATCATTGCGTTGTAGAGCTTGGAGGAATGAAGAACTTCATCTTTTGTAATCGTTTTGGCGGACTGCTCAATCCGGCTGGCGTGAATAAGGTAATAAAGCGCATAGTATCGGATCATAACGCAAAGGAAATAGTGGATGCAAAGAAAGAAGGCAGAGTGCCGGTAATAATACCGGATTTCAGCTGCCACATCACAAGGCACACATTCTGTACGAGGCTTTGTGAGAATGAAACAAATGTTAAGGTAATACAATCCGTTATGGGGCATAAGGATATCCAGACAACCCTAGACATCTACGCCGAAGTATCGGAGAGTAAAAAGAAGGATATATTTGATCAGTTAAATGATCATGATGTCATTTAGGAAGAGTCCTTGATGGACTCCCAAGTACCACAAAAATTTGCCGAGTGCCACATCTGTGCCACAGATATTCCAATGTATGGTGCAGTACGGTGCAGGATAACGGCAATTGAGAAGCTTGATAACATGTTGGGACTGCAGGATGATGCAGGGTAACGACAGTATAGTGAGCAGTCGTCCCGACATTGAAACAGTTAGACAAATAAAATGCAGTAAAATCAAGGGCTTGCGGGCTTCGGGAAAGTGCCTAGTGCAACGCTAGGTGCAATAAATTTCTAACGAGATATGAAGAAATAAGGTCTCAACTGACGGATTTGTAGTATTTTTGCAAACAGAATAAACCTTAAATATAAGGACTTTTTCTAAGAAATTTTTAGGAAAAGTCCTTTTTTCGCTTTATAGGAAAGTTCTCCTGCGGAGAAATCATGATATGAAAATGGCCCGCGCGGAGGCGGGCATTACAAGTAGACGAAATGTTTTTAGAAGATGTAGAAGCCTTTAGCCCTTGGAAAGTCTTCCCATGGCCCTTTCGTACATTTCGTTCAGAGAGAGATGCTGATGATTATAATAGAGATCAATGCATCTTGTTTGCCAGCGGATCCGATTACTATGAGTACATGAATGACTAACGAAGGAAGAGATAAGAAAATCGGGGAGGTGATTCCTCCCCGAAAAGTTTTCTGAGACAGATATTGGAAATCTGATCTGCCAAAAGTTTCCTTATATTATGACAGAACATCCAGTTCGACAAACTGATTTTCCAGACCAGGAGCGCTTACTTTGACCTGGATTTTGCCGGGGGTTGTCCCAACGCGGATGACAGCCAATGCATTTCCATAATAAGTGGTATGCGTATCGGAAAAGAAGCATTCGCCCATATTTGGTTTCGCAGAACCCAGCGCCTGCAGACGGCCTGCACCGGTAACTGTTACAGTGACTGGAACATCCTCAGTAGATTTTACTGCACCATTCTCTCCAACCAGATGAATGTTTAGATAGCATAGATCCTGACCATTTGGATGAAGAATCTGTTTTTCCGGGACTAATAACAGCTTTGTTTTGCCTTCGGCAGTTGTTAAAGATGTTCGGGAAATTTCCCTGCCGTTACTGTCATAGCTGATGGCTGTGATTGTTCCCGGTGTGTAAACTACCTTTGGATAAATTGCTTTACATTCGTTTGTTTTTTTCTTTCCGTAGGATTTCCCGTTTACGATCAGTTCAGCCATTGCTCCGCTCGCATAAACAATCACTTTTGTCTTTTTGTTTTCGTACCCTTTCCAGGACCAGCTTGATACTGCGTCGGTATCTCTCCACATGGATATGGAACCGGTTTCTCCCGCATGTGTCAGAGGTTCAACACCAATCCCGGGAGTATCTGTCAGGTTCCAGATCAGACGGTTCCAGTGTGTTTCCGGACGCAGTTTGCCGCAAATGTCGATTACTCCGCAGCCACCGGAAATAATAGGTGCATCTTCACCGGCTTTTCTGAAGCTTTTGTACCGGACGGTACCGATTCCGGCTTCTCCCAGATAATCCCATCCTGTCCACATAAAATCCCCGATAACATAAGGATATTTCAGAACCAGCTGCCAGTTCTTGTAAAGATTCTTCGGAAGCGTTTCAGAACCGACAATCACGCGATCCGGATGGAGTTCGCCGTCTATTCCGTAACGGGACGCAGCATAATTATAGCCGCCAATATCCAGATAAGAAATAGCCACTTCGGTTGCTTTGTCAGCGGCAGGCTTTGCAGCAGCTTTTTCAATGATGCCTCCCATTTTATTCATTAGAAGATTAAAGAAAGCAGAAGTTGGCAGATTATCCATGGTTTGACTGCCGTTTGTGTTTTCCTTACCGTCTTTTTTGCTGCCATAGATTCCACCGCCCTTTGCAGTCATACTACAGAGCATCATATTGACTCCAAGCGTTACAGCTTTATCAGGATCCAGAGTTCTGGCCAGCACAGCCATTTTTCTGCAGATCTCCTGTCCTTCAGGAATGGCTAGTTCAGAAATTTCGTTGCCGATAGAGTTCATGATCACACTTGGATGGTTATGATTTTTTATGACCATGGCAGTCAGATCCTGCTCCCACCACTGCCGGAATTCCTGGTCTGCATAATCGTATGGATTCTTATGAACCAGCCAGTTATCGCAGAACTCATCCATCACATACATGCCCAGCCGGTCACAGGCATTTAACAGAGCTTTAGATGCCGGATTGTGGGCACAGCGAATGGAATTGAAGCCAGCTTCCTTTAAAAGGCGGACTCGGCGTTCTTCGGCATCTTCAAAAGAACAGGCACCCAGTACACCGTTGTCATGATGGATACAGGCACCGCGAAGAAGAGTTTCCTTATTGTTCACATAGAGTCCCGTTCGGTTCCATTTCAGCGTTCGGAAACCGAACCAGTCTTCAGCCCTGTCGACTTCCATTCCATCTTTTAACAGAATAGCAGAGCAACGGTAAAGTTCCGGATGTTCCGCATCCCAAAGACGTGGCTGTGAAATATGAAGATGTACGACGGCTTCTCCATTTA
>JAFPVA010000316.1 GCA_017413105.1 Butyrivibrio sp.
AACGACGTACAGGAAGGTGTTGCTATCATGTGGAAGGAGAACGTTGACGTATCTATCACAGGTAACTCAACTAACCCTACAAGATTCCAGCATCCAGTTGCAGGAACATACAAGAAGGAGCGTACAGAGGCTGGCAAGAAGTACTTCTCAGTTGCTTCAGGCGGCGGTACAGGACGTACACTTCACCCAGATAACATGGCAGCTGGCCCAGCTTCCTACGGTATGACAGATACTATGGGACGTATGCACTCAGATGCTCAGTTCGCAGGTTCTTCATCAGTTCCTGCTCACGTTGAGATGATGGGTCTTATCGGCGCTGGTAACAACCCTATGGTTGGTATGACAGTTTCAACAGCCGTTTCTATCGAAGAAGCTGCTAAGGCTGGTAAGTTCTAAGCACGGTACGCGTATAAAATAATTGTTTTTCTCAAAAATATAAAGCCATCTTTCTATGATTGTTAATCATATACAGAAAGATGGCTTTTATTTTTTTATCGCCGCTTCTCCGGGTGGGCTTCGTAGAAAGCGTTCTTGTCTTTGTACATTGCTTCGTCGGCATAACGCATGGCGAGGCGGAGTTTTCCTTTTGACTCGTCTCTGTAATAGCCTATGGCGAAGTAGATCCAATTCGGGTCGCTGGCACGTTTCCTTGTTTCTTCGATTTTTGCTTCAAAGTTTTCCTTTGAATCAAAGGAGATAACAACAAATTCATCACCACCGGCTCTGTAGATTTTATCTTTTTTATAAATATCTTTAAGGACTTCGGCAGATTCTATTAGAAGCTGGTCACCCATATTATGTCCACCGTTGTCATTTATGGACTTAAGTCCGTTAAGGTCGAAGAAAGCTACATTGAAGGGGCGGGGATTAAGCTTAAGCTTAATGGCAAGTTCATCGACGTTGACGTTCATGCAGTTTCTGTTATATACGCCGGTGAGCATGTCCACATTACTGAGATATTCCAGTTTTTCAAGGAATAAGTGGTTTGCAACCTCGGCGGCCAAAAAGAAGCTTACCAGCTCAAGTGTTTCTTTTATCCTTGTGGTTTCCGAGGTGTCAAAGTTCTTTATATAAAGGAAACCGATTATGAGTTCCTGATGAATGAAGGGCATCAGACAGAGGGATTTAACATCATTATCACGCATGGTCTTAACCCATTTGGGGGCCAGCTTTTCATAATGGGCCATATCTGATTCGTTTTCGATTATGATGCAGTTGGTTCCTTTTAACAGTTCTTCCCAGACTTCCAGAATATCAAAAGGAATATCGGAAAAAATCTCTTTTACTGTTGCAGCACTTTTTGCATGGGATTCTGCAATTACATCATAATTTCGCTGATCCTTATCGTAGGTCAGAACAGCTGCACGAAAGGCTCTGGTGTAATCTCTGATGTCTTCAGTGACTGTGTTCATACTTAAGATAAAGTCTTTTTCATTTCTAAGCTCAAGACATGCCTTGATTACAAAACTCGATATATCAGGAGAAACAGACGCATATTTGCCTGTGTCCATATCTTTATTCAGAGTGTACATAAAAAGGCAAAATTCAGTGTCAGGTTCTTTAACTGTTTTATCGTCTTTGAATTCTACAGGGAAGATGATATCCTCAGTCCAGTAGCCGTACATTTTCGTGGTGTCTACATAGGTATGTATATTTTTCTTTTTCCAGGCAGCCTCAATAAGAAGGCTCTCAAATTTAAGATCCTTGGGCATGTGGTCATGGTAAAGAGTACCTTCTACCATTTTTGCTACGGCATCACTGTCAAAGCTATCTGCATTTTCTCCGGCTTTAAAGGTCTCCAGGTAACTCTTTTTGAAAACCTCATTGACCACAAAAAAGCGCGCATCACTGCATAGCCCCTTTTCATTTTTTTTTACGCTTAAAATGCAGGCAGGAATAGTGAAGTTATTTACTAATGCTCTAAATTGTTCATATCTGGGATCTGCCATATTATTTCACCATATCAGGGTTGTTGTAGTAGAATTCCTCTTTATATTCCTGTTCATAGACGTTTGCATAATGCATTGCGCTATGAAGTTTGCCTTCAGTTGAATCTGTGTAATAGCCTATTGTAAAGTATACCCACTCGGGATCACTGGCTTTTTCCTTAAGAAGCTCGATCTTTGCCTCAAATTCCTCCTCAGTGCTCTTGGTAGAAATGACTGCAAATTCGTCACCGGAGGAGCGGTAAACATAGTCGTCAGCAAATACCTGTTTTAGTATTTTTCCTGCGTCCTTAAGAAGGTCGTTTCCTGCGTCATGTCCTTTGCTTGTGTTTATTGTCTTAAGGGTGTTTAGATAGCAGAAAGCAACGCTAAAGGGCTTAGGATTGTAGCGCAGGGATACTGCCAGCTCATCAACTTTATTGTTCATGGCATTTCTGTTAAGGACCCCCGTACGAACATCAACATTGCTGAGGCTCTTTAATCTGTCTATGAAAAGATGGTGTGCAACTTCGGAAGAGAGGAAGAAGGAAACCATCTCGATTGTATCTTTAAATCTGGCGATGTGTTCCGTGTCAAAGTTGGAGATATAAAGATATCCGATGATCATGTTCTGATGAATGAAGGGAACAAGACACAAACTGGAAACTTTATTATCTCTAAGTGTTTTTACCCATTCAGGTGCCTTTGCTTCAAGATACTGCAAATCCTCTTCGTTTCTGATAATGATGCAATCGGTATCGGAGATAAGCCATTCCCAGGATTCAACTATTTCATAAGGAATATTGGAAAAGATATCTACGATAGTAAGGGCTGCGTTTCTTACGGCTCCTCCTACAACCTCATAATCATCATTATCCCTTGAAATGGTAATTATTCCTGTCGCAAAAGAATCAGTAAAATCCCTGATATCTTTTGCAACTACTTCCATACTGGAGTAAAAATCTTCTTCCTTTCTGAGATTCAGACAGGTCCTTATAACAAAGCTGGCAATGTCCGGAGCTATAATGGAATATCTGCCGGAATCCATCTCCTTGGTAAGCTTATACATGAACTGGCAATAGCCTGTCTTTGAACCTTCCTCATGGGATAGTGGAACAATGATGTTCTCTGTCCAATATCCATAGATTCTGGTGGTATCTATATATGAACTGTAGTGTTCATTTTTAAAGGCAGCATTATAAAGTATTGCCTCAAATTTAGGATCTTTGGAGAGCTTGTAAGTATAAGGCTTCCCTTCCACATCTTCACCTGTCATGCTGAAAAGGTCGTTGGTGGCAACCATGATAATATCTCCAATAGTGCCATTTTCTTTTTCTTCTACAGAGAGAACTGCGCAGGGCATAGTACACATATTTACAAGCATTTTGAAATTTGAATAATTATTCTCTGACATAAAGATCCTCCAATAGTCGAGATAACGCTTATAATTTCACTATTATATATTAGCATATTTGCGGCTTGGAGTTTATTATCTGATTATTATATTTATGAAAATCCTATTAAAAAACGGCTATTTATTGACAAAGTCGAATTGGAATGAATGCGCGAATCGGTTACTGGAGCGAGCTGCAAACGAGTGAACAGTAACTTAACAGTAACATGATGGAGACAACAAGATAGTTTGTACTTCCGCAAACAAGGCAGTTGAAGTATAATAAATATAACGTCGGCGCAGCTTTTATCGGCTGCGCCATTTTTTACATTTGTTGAATTAGGGGATTCATCTATAAGGAGGCGATGTGTATGAGCTTTTCACCGGCCATTATCTGGCTGATCATTTCCATAGTCCTTGCGGTAATTGAATTATCTACTTTGGGGCTTGTAACAATTTGGTTTGCCATAGGCGCAATAGTTTCCATGATTGTAGCTCTTTTAGGAGCAAATATCTGGGTACAGCTGATATGTTTCATTCTGGTTTCAGTAGTTATCCTAGTGGCTGTAAGACCTCTTGCGGAGAAATATATAAACAGGAATATCAAGAAGACAAATATTGATGCTGTTATTGGCCGCAAGCTTATAGCAAAGACGGACATCGATAATATCCGGGGAACGGGCAAAGTGGATATGGATGGCTCCACATGGCTTGCTAAGAGCAGTATCGATGAGGTCACAATCAGAGCCGGCGAGGAAGTAGTTGTTGTAAAGGTCCAGGGAGCTAAGCTGATAGTAGAAAGAGCTTAATAATTTTGATACATAATGGAGGAAAAAAATGATACCAGCAATTATTATCGTAATTCTTTTGTTAGTCCTTATTGCAGCAAACATCAAGATTGTGCCTCAGGCTCATTCTTATGTTGTTGAGAGACTTGGTGCTTATAAGGAGACCTGGGATGTAGGTCTTCACATTAAAGTTCCTTTTATCGACAGAGTGGCAAGACAGGTAGACCTTAAGGAGCAGTACTGTGACTTCCCACCTCAGCCAGTTATCACTCAGGATAACGTAACAATGCAGATTGATTCCATCGTGTTCTTTAGAATTTCCGATCCTATGGCTTATGCTTACGGTGTAAGAAATCCTATAGGAGCTATTGAGAACCTTACAGCAACAACTCTTCGTAACGTTATCGGATCACTTACACTTGATGAGACCCTTACGTCAAGAGATCAGATAAATGCACAGATGCAGGATGCACTGGATATAGCAACAGACCCTTGGGGAATTAAGATTACCAGAGTAGAGCTTAAGAACATCAATCCTCCTGAGCAGATCCGTGATGCCATGGAGAAGCAGATGAAAGCTGAGCGTGAAAAGAGAGAGAAGATTCTTTTTGCTGAAGGTGAGAAGCAGAGCCAGATCACTGTTGCAGAAGGTGAAAAGCAGAGCAAAATCCTCCAGGCTGAAGCTGATAAGCAGGCAACAATTCTTAGGGCTGAGGCTGAGAGAGAAAAGAGGATCCGTGAGGCTGAAGGTCAGGCAGAAGCCATCAGAAATATCCAGAAGGCTAATGCTGACGGTATAAGAATGCTTAAAGAAGCCGGAGCGGATGAGTCTGTGCTTACATTAAAGAGCCTTGAAGCTTTTGAAAAGGCATCTGACGGACAGGCTACAAAGATCATTGTACCTTCAAATATTCAGGGCATAGCCGGTCTCGCTCAGTCCCTAAAAGAGATTGTAAAGTAAGATTTATAAATATTAAATGGGACGCCGCTTTGAACGGATAATTGCGGTTGCAATTATTTCTTTTCAAAGCGGCTGTTTATTGAATAATATGACTGATAATAATATGAGATTCAAAACGAAAACTGAGCTTGTACTGTTTTTTTTGAAGGGAAGTATATTTTTCTTTGTGCTGAGTATACTTTTCTCGCTTTCGGTTACGTTTTTTGACATGATCGGGCCGAAGATTATTCAGTATACGGTGGATTTTTGTATTGCTGATGAAACATCCAGTACGGTTCCCGGATATCTTGAAGCAATAATGCAGCTTCTTGGCGGAAGGGATTATTTACGCAGCCATCTGTATTTGATTGCTCTGCTTGTTGCGGTAGTAGGGCTTCTTGGTGCGGTGTCGAGATATCTTTTCAGACTGTTTAATTCAATGGGTGCAGAGAAGCTTATCCAGAGGATGAGAGATAAGCTTTTTGAGCACATCATGCATCTGCCTTTTACCTGGCATGGGGAAAACCATACCGGAGATATCATCCAGAGATGTACATCTGATGTAGATACCATAAAGATGTTTATTTCAGAGCAGATGTCAGCTCTTTTCAGGATTATCATCAGGATCATTATAGCTATGTATTTTATGATCGGGATAAACGGTAAGCTCACGATTATTTCTGCTGTCTTTATTCCGATAATTGTTCTCTATTCCTGCTTTTTCCATGGGAAGATCAGAAGTGCCTTTGAAAAAGCCGATACTGAGGAAGGAAGACTTTCGGCTACTGCCCAGGAGAATCTTACCGGAGTCAGAGTTGTCAGGGCCTTTGGAAGAGAGAAGTACGAGAAGGAAAGATTTGTTAAGCAGAACCATGAATACACACAGCTTTGGATTGATCTGATGAAGATACTTTCTGCTTTCTGGTCCTCCAATGACCTTATTTCGGGACTTCAGGTTATGCTGATCACTGTATTTGGCGCAGTTTTTTGTGTTCATGGGGAAATCACCGTAGGTGAATATATTGCGTTTGTTTCATATAATTCAATGCTGGTGTGGCCGGTTCGTGCTCTTGGAAGAATAATATCAGAGATGAGTAAGGCCGGTGTTTCAATAGACCGTATCAGCTATATCATGAATTCCGAGCCGGAAAAGGACAGAGAGGGTGCAGTAGAGCCAAGTCTGTCTCAGGATATTTCTTTTGAAAATGTTTCTTACGCCTACGAAAATGGCGGTGGTGAAGTTTTAAAGAACGTGAGCTTTAAGATAAAGGCTGGTACGACCTTTGGAATTCTTGGCGGCACCGGATCCGGAAAATCTACCCTCATGTATCTTATGGACAGACTGTATGACATTTCGGAGGGAAATGGCAGAATTTTGGTTGGAGATACTGATATCAGGGATATCAAGGCATCCTGGCTTCGCAAGAATATCGGATTTGTGCTACAGGAGCCATTTCTTTTTTCCAGGACTCTTTCAGAGAACATAGGCATTACCCAAAAAGACAGCGACTTTAAAGAAATCAGAAAAGCTGCCAAGATAGCGGCTCTTGATGATACTATAGAGAGCTTTGGTAAGGGCTATGAAACCTATGTGGGAGAAAGAGGCGTTACTTTATCAGGAGGGCAGAAGCAGCGAACTGCCATTGCTCAGATGCTGGTTGGAAAACCTCCGGTCATGGTATTTGATGATTCTCTGTCTGCGGTCGATACCCAGACTGATGCAAAAATTCGCAATGCGCTTTCTGAGAATGTAGGTGATTCCACAGTGGTACTTATTTCACATAGGATTACCACTCTTATGCATGCTGATAATATTATTGTTCTTGATCACGGTCGTATCGCAGAACAGGGAACCCACGAACAACTTCTTTTACAGAATGGCATCTACAAAAAGATATACGACATTCAGATGCAGGGAGCCTGATTGAATTATGAATGAAGACGAAAAAAAGGTGAAACTCCCGTTTTTTGGAGTGCCTAAACTTTATCCGTTTATAAAGCCTAATATGCCCATGATAATTGCAATGATCACTATGGGCATAATTAGCTCGCTTATTGACTCTGTATACCCTATTTTTAACAGATATGCCCTTGATAACTTTGTGGGAAAGGGGACACTTCAGGGTCTTTCTATCTTTGTTATTTTGTATGTTTCAATCCTTGTTTTTCAGACAATAGATAACTTTATATCCGTCTATTGGTGCGGTAAGGTTGAGATGAATATGGACAGAGATTTAAGGGATGCTGCCTTTAGCCACCTGCAGACCCTTTCTTTTGCCTATTTCAATCAGAATAACGTAGGTTACATTCACGCCAGAGTCATGAGTGATACCGGAAAAATAGGCGTAATGGTAGCCTGGAGAATGATGGATATTATATGGAACGGATCATATATTGTATGCGTTCTGATTATGATGCTGGTGCTGAATTTTAAGCTGGCGCTTCTTATCATGCTCCTGGTTCCGATAGCTGTTGTTCTGGTCATGTATTTCCAGACAAAGCTGGTGGTGCTTAACAGAAAGATCAGAGAGATAAATTCAACTATCACCAGCAATTTTAACGAGGGTATCACAGGTGCCAAGGCTATTAAGACTTTGGTTGTTGAGGATAAGATCCAGGAGGATTTTGAAAAAGATACTGAGAATATGAGGAGGACTTCGGTTCATGCCACACACTACTCAGCATTTTTCAACTCAGCAATAACCATGATGTCATCCTTTGCACTGTCTCTTGTGCTCTGGAGAGGTGGAATCATTACTCTTGATGGTGTAATAAAGATCGGTACATTTTCAGTTTTCCTGTCCTATGCGCTGGGACTTATGGAACCAATCCAGAACGTTATCGTGACGATTTCAGAGCTCATCGCTGTTCAGGTAAATGTTGAGAGGCTTACAAGACTTTTAGAGACAGAGTCCGATGTGGCGGATACTCCTGAAGTTATCGAGAAATACGGAGATACCTTTAATCCCAAGAAAGAGAATTGGGAGCCACTTTACGGAGATGTGGAGTTTAAAGATGTAACCTTCATGTATCCGGATGGCAATGAATACGTGCTTGAACACTTTAATCTAAAGGTTCCACAGGGTAGCAATATAGCAATTGTCGGCGAGACCGGAGCGGGCAAGTCAACGCTGGTTAATCTGGTCTGCAGATTTTTTAAACCAACAAAGGGAACTATTCTTATAGATGGAAAAGATGCAGCGGAGAGGTCGCAGCTATGGCTCCATTCCAATATAGGCTATGTACTTCAGACTCCCCATCTTTTCTCAGGTACGGTAAGGGATAATCTTAAATATGGTAAACCTGATGCATCAGAGGAGGAGATATGGAATGCCTTAAAGCTGGTGGCAGCGGATGGTATTGTTAAACGAATGGAAAAGGGCCTGGACAGCGATGTGGGAGAGGACGGAGATATGCTTTCCACCGGAGAGAAACAGCTTCTTTCTTTTGCGAGGGCAATCCTGGCTGATCCAAAGATCCTGGTTCTTGATGAAGCAACGGCTTCCATAGATACAGTTACTGAAAAGGCTATTCAGGACGCAATAGTAACAGTTACCAAGGGCAGAACTTCATTTGTTATTGCCCACCGTCTTTCAACGATCGTTGGAGCAGATGTGATCCTTGTAGTTCAGGACGGCAAGATCATCGAACGAGGCAACCATAAAGAGCTTATGGCAAAGAAGGGATATTATTACGAACTGTTTACCCGTCAGTTTGATGAGACGTCATTTAATGCAGCTTTTGACTAATGTATAAAGGATGAGACAATGGATATAGCTGTTTTTTCGGATATTCATGGGAATTATGCGGCGCTGCAGGCCTGTATCGACTATGCAGTCGGCAAGGGGATAACGAACTTTTTTCTCCTGGGCGACTATGTTACTGACTGCCCAAATCCTCAGAAAGCCATGGAACTGGTTTATGTCCTTAAACAGTATTTCAACACCACTATTATTCGTGGCAACAGAGAGGAATATCTCATAAATTACAGAAGGAGCGGTGAAGGCAACTGGCGCAAAGGTTCTGCCAGCGGGTCGCTTCTCTATACTTACGAGAATCTGACGGACAAGGATTTTGCTTTTTTTGAATCCCTTCCAAACAGCGGAATTTTCCAGCAGAAGGGAATTTCCGGCTTTGAATACTGCCATGGTTCCATGTCCGACACAAATGAACTTCTTTTTAAGGAAAAGAGAAATACCAAGAGAACGCTTTCTCACCTGAATACAAATCTTCTTTTGCATGGTCACACCCATGTTCAGGGAAGCTATGTCTACAGAGGGAAAAAAGCTGTGAATCCCGGATCGGTAGGGATCCCATGGTATTATGACGGCAAGACCCAGTTCTGCATTCTCCACGGAAATGGCAAGGCCTGGGAAGAGGAGTTTATTCAGCTGGAGTACGACAGAAAGCGGATAATAAGGGATTTTAAAGCATCGGAGCTTTGCAAATATGCTCCGGCATGGGCTGCAGTTACAATGCATACCATAAGGACCGGTGTTGATCTAAACCAGACAGTACTGCTGCGGGCCATGAGGCTTTGCGAGCAGGAGAGGGGCATAGTAAAATGGCCCAATATTCCGGAGAAATACTGGGCCATTGCATTAAAAGAAAACTATATAGATCTTCATGGAAAAGAAATTCCGCATGAAGAATAAAAAACGGAAAAAAGGAATGTTCTGAAGGGAGTGTGAGGCGACAGAACATTCCTTTTGTAATAGGCTTTTTAAATTGTTGTATCGTAGGCTACTGAAGTATCTGCGGCTGTTGTAGCAGTTGCATCCTTATCGTACTGTTTGAGCTGATTATCAAGCCATGAGGATTTGTATTTTTCATATTTATCCGTTGTGGTTGTAGATGTGGAAGTGCTTGCCGTAGCTGAAGAAGATGTACTATCTGCCTCGGTCTTTTTGGTCTTTCTTGACTCGTAGCTTCCGCTATTACGAACTTCACTTAAATGGCTGTCAAGAAAACTGGATTTTGATGCGGTGGTCTTCTTGGTCACGCTGCTACTGGTTGTGCTCTCGACACCTGTGGTAGTTGAGCCTGTCTCTTTATAAGCTTGAAGCGCAGCTTTATTTCCTACCTTATTTACGTAGGATTTCATAAGAGTGCTGTATGAGCCATTTTTGATGCTTGAATAATCTGAGATGACATTGCTCATGCTTGAAACATAATCAAAAGAGCCGGATAGGCTGCTGAAGAAGTCGGTACTCATATATACTTCACCTCCTTGAGCGTTCTGTCTGCATTGGCAGACGTCAGAAAATCCTTTTTCTGACAAAAACACATATTCCTCTACAGATATTATGGATGTTTTGTCATGAATATTCAATTTACTTGGTATTAAAAAGTATTAAATATTTATAAAAGTATTGACTTTCAAAGGCTTTGTTACTAATATATTCTTTAGTGGTTAGCACTCAATGAATTAGAGTGCTAACAACAGATAAAAAACGGTATTAAAATTTTTTTACATAAGGAGGCTTTATTATGAAGTTAGAACCACTTGCAGACAGAGTTGTACTTAAAGCTCTTGAGGCTGAAGAGACTACAAAATCAGGAATCGTTCTTCCTGGCGCTGAGAAGGAGAAGCCACAGCAGGCAGAGGTTATCGCTGTAGGTCCTGGCGGAATAGTAGATGGCAAGGAAGTTAAGATGCAGGTCAAGAAGGGTGACAATGTCATCTATTCAAAATATGCAGGAACAGAAGTTAAGCTTGATGACGTAACATACATCATTGTTAAGCAGAATGATATCCTTGCAATCATTAAATAATATTTTCTTAAAATAATTATTGGAGGCAATTAAAATGGCAAAGACAATTAAGTACGGCGCTGACGCCCGCACAGCTATGGTAGAAGGCGTTAATAAGCTTGCTGATACAGTAAGAGTAACTCTTGGACCTAAAGGAAGAAACGTAGTTCTTGATAAGAGCTATGGCGCTCCTACAATCACAAACGACGGTGTTACAATCGCAAAAGAGATCGAGCTTGAGGATGCTTATGAGAACATGGGCGCTCAGCTTGTAAAGGAAGTTGCTACAAAGACTAACGATGTAGCAGGTGATGGTACAACAACAGCTACAGTTCTTGCACAGGCTATGATCAATGAGGGTGTTAAGAACCTTGCAGCAGGCGCTAACCCAATCGTACTCAGAAAGGGTATGAAGAAAGCTACAGATGCAGCAGTTGAATCAATCAGCAAGATGGCTACAAAGGTTAAGGGCAAAGAGCAGATCATGAGAGTAGCAGCTGTTTCATCAGGTGATGATGAAGTTGGTCAGATGATCGCAGATGCTATGGAGAAGGTTTCTAACGATGGCGTTATCACTATCGAAGAGTCCAAGACAATGCAGACTGAGCTTGACCTTGTAGAAGGTATGCAGTTTGACAGAGGATATATCTCAGCTTACATGTGCTCAGATATGGACAAGATGGAAGCAAATCTTGATGATCCTTACATCCTTATCACAGACAAGAAGATCTCAAACATCCAGGACAT
>JAFPVA010000317.1 GCA_017413105.1 Butyrivibrio sp.
ACAAGCTCAAAAATATAGGTATAGTCTTTATTCAGTTCTTCAAAATGAATCTCATTTACGTTTTCCGCACGGGCAATTATGTCCGCATAAGTCAGTTCCTTATACCCTGGAATAGCTGCATCCTTAGCATCGCAGGTAGAAGTTGTTGAAAATCTCCATGCATCTTTGTACCAGAAAAGCTTAATCATAGAGCCATCTATCTTTTCCAGCACCCTTGCGCTTTTCCAGTCAATATCTGCAGCGTACTGTTCCTGTACATTAAAGAACTTATCAAATGGCCGGCAGACCACAACACGCCATACCACGTCAATTATAATTCCTCTTGCTTCGCATACCAGCGGATCTGAGAAATCGGCTTCAGTTGCATATTTGAAGCACACAAGATCTCCGTTATGGTTTGTGCGTATAAACTTTTCATTCAGCTTCTCTTCCCAGGTATCCGGGTTATTCTTTATGAATTCTAATATTCTCGACTTCATGTCTGTATCTCTTTGTTAATCCATTTCTTTTCCTTCTTCTCTACGGCGTGGTCAATTGTGATCCTGTGAATGCTGTCTATATCCGACAGAATCCCATCCTTTATCAGTTTTCCAAGATTAACCGGTGTATATCCGCAGACATTAGCTGCAAGATTCAGATGCTTACACCCTTCTTTATACATTTCCATATTGCTATGATCGTGGCCATGAATGTTAAGACACCACGGAAGTCCGTATACTGGCTCATGTGACAAAAGAATCTTGTCTGCTATAAATAGTGGACCGGAATATATCTCATTGAAAAGGTCCTTGTAATCTCCCCTTCTGTCATGGTTTCCAAGAAGCAGTATCTTCTTTCTGACCCTGAGCTTTTTTATATATTCAGAACTTCCAACATCTCCCAGACAGACAAATGTGTCATTTTTCATGATCACTGAATTCAGGATATCGACCTGTTCATCTGGTTCTATCCAGTCAGGATCCATGAGTTTACAATCAGAATCTTTAAAATGCGTATCAGACAAAATATAAACAGATCCGTTTTCTGACCAGTGCCTGAATGGTTCATACAATGTAGATATCATGTTCACTCCTTCTATGATTACTCATCATTCTTCATAAGATACTTGTTGTTTATCACTTTCATTGATAAAGGCCCACTAAGTGTATAAGAGTGAACAGGCGTAACAGGCCTTATTACTATTCCCTCTCTTATTGTCCCATTGTATCCAACACCTTCTGCCCTTGCTAATAGAGCTGCCTCATCAGGATACTTTGCTAAGAGATCATCGCCTTCCTCTTCCACCGGAACCATCTGACATCCGACATGTCTGCAGATTTCCTTAAGCGTTGCCAGGTCAGTTCTCTTATTATCAGCTCTTGCCGTAAATACAAACCACTCTGGCTTCTTAAGCCTAAGTCTGTTCTTCTGTATTCCTTCCCCGCACCATTCTCCCTGGAGAACCAAAGAGCTCAGTCCATGTTCCTCTGCATATGTCTTCATCTTTTCTGGAATACCTGCTGTTTTTACATACTCCACAAACGCTGACTTTCCGTCATCCTTATAAGTGAAGTTATGGCCGGTAAAAGAAATTTCTCCATCCCTTACACCTATTGAATGGCTTGATCCATCCATCTTTGTAGTTATGTAATATGGAAGCCCCTTGAACTCGTTTAGCAGTTCAGGTGCAGACTGTATTCTGGTCTCATCAGTCTTAGGGATATATCCCGGACGATCTCCA
>JAFPVA010000318.1 GCA_017413105.1 Butyrivibrio sp.
AAAAACTTCATCTGTTTACATCCGCTCTCCTCTGAAACAAGCTTTGTAAAATCCTTAAAGCTGACAGGCTCATTCCCAAGAATGTAGCACTCTCCGCTTTTTCCCTTATCCGCTGCTCCAATGAGTCCGTCAGCCAGATCCCTTACATCACACAGATTAAAGCTTCCGTCAATTCCGGCGGGCATCTCACCATTGATGATATCAACCAGAGTCTTTGTGGTCTCACCCATTGCAAAGTCCTCAGGTCCGAGGATTCCTGAAGGGTGAACCACACATGCATTAAGCCCTTCCTTTGCAGCCTTGAGCACCACATTTGTTGCCATAGCCTTTGACAATGAATAGCAGCCTTTGATCCTCTCAGGATCAAGCAGGATCGAACCCTCACATTCTCTTATGGTTCCTTTTTCTTCCTCAGGTATTGCTCCTGTTGATGAGCAATAGACAAGCTTTGATACTTTGTGCTCTTTGCACATCTCTATTATGTTTTCTGTTCCACCGACATTTACGTCCATGACTTTCTGGCTGTAGTCGGGATTAACTGTTACGATGCTTGCTATGTGGAGCACGATCACTTCTGTATCTTCAGGCGTCTCAAAGAATCTCTCCAGGTCATCTTTATTACAAAGATCTCCGTATACGATTTCTACTTCTTCCGGAAGATATGCGGCTGACTTATCACCTTCAAGGACAAATGCCCTTACTTTTTCGTTTCTATCAACAAGCTTTCTGCAGACTGTGCTTCCAAGAAATCCTGCTGCTCCTGTTACCAGATACATCTTATTTGTTTGGCTCATTTATCTTTTCCTCTCTTATTTTCAATTTGTTTTCTTGCTCTCTGTTTTGAGCTTGAAGTCATTATAGAAAAATGAGCCTGCAAAAAGAACAACACTTTTTGCAAAATGTGTTGATTTAAGGAGCACAGGTCCCGACACGTTTTGTAAAAAGTGTTGATTTGTAAGTCCGATATACTGTTTTTACTGCTCTATGGCTTGATGATACACTTCTGTATAACGCTTATGATCTCGTCTTTGGACTCGGCGCATCCCCCTCGTACCCACTCAGTGACAACTCCGATAATACCCTTAAGATAAAAGACCATTATAAGCGGCTGCTCATTTTCCGGAACTCCGAACCTTGTAAGTATGGGCCCAAATATGTTCTTAAACCATGTCTCATAGGTTTTTTCGGCGCCCATCATCTCATTCTTTTCATACATCAGATAAAAGAGTTTCCTGTTCTCTTCTACAAAATTCAGATATGGCATCAGATATCCCGGGGTAACAAGAAACAGTTTCTCATCGTCTTTATCATCTATATCAATGCTTTCAGCACCCTCGGCACCGAAGCGGCCAAAGAAATCTTTATATACGGCTTCCACAGTTTCCTGCAGAAGATCATTTACATTATCATAGTGAAGATAGAATGTTGATCTGTTTACTCCTGCAGTCTCACATATTTCCTTAATGGTAATATACTCAAAGCCCTTACTATCAAGGAGTGTTAGCAACGCATTATGCATCTTCTCTGCTGATTTAAAATATTTGCTCTCATTCTTATTCATATTTTTCTATAACAATCTCCACATAACTCTCGCCATAGCAACTATCTGCTAACCTGGGGCTCAATATAGCTTGTCGTTCACATCCGGTGTCACATATTCAAAGGATACCGCTGTCTTTTCCACATAATACGAATAGATTTCCAGCAGCCGTCCGGCGTCTTCCTCCGTGGCGCTGCGAATCGTGATATTGGCAGAAGTCAAGATCCTTTCTCCTTCCTGCTACAGATCAAATATACTCATCTGCTGATGTTTCTCCGGCAAATGCTGCATATACGCGAAACACTCCTCCGGGGTTGCCATGATCCTCTGTTCCCTGCAGATCCTCTTAAATATCCCCTGCAACTCTTTTGCCTTCGGGCTCGGCAGCTCATACGCATTCCCATACCGTTTGATATAGCGTTCTTTTACCCCCGGGAAATGCCGATCCAGTGCTGCATAATAATACTCCCGGTCGCCATCCCGAAGGGTCAGTCCCATCCCAAAATCCATGATCCCCTTTACCCCGACTCGGACACACTCCTTCAAAAGGGCTGTAATATTCTCTTCCG
>JAFPVA010000319.1 GCA_017413105.1 Butyrivibrio sp.
TGAGCCTTACCAGTTGCATAAGGCAACGCAGAAGGAGGGATTTGAACCCTCGCGCCGCTATTAACGACCTGCACCCTTTCCAGGGGTGTCTCTTCAACCACTTGAGTACTTCTGCAAAATAGTTGATACAATAATATGTATATTGTTGTAGCAGCGTGTTCATAATTAAGCGGAGCGAAAGGGATTCGAACCCTTGTGGCGTTGCCGCCAAACGGTTTTCAAGACCGCCTCGTTATGACCGCTTCGATATCGCTCCGAGTTGTCTTATTGTTAAATAAGAACCGCTCTGTGCAAGTGCTTACCGCTCTCGCCGCAGCGCAAGATTTATATTAACAAAGCATGGTCAACATGTCAAGCATGTTTTTTATTTTTTTTCAAAGTTTTTATAAAGTAACGCTATTCCGATTCAATACTTTATATCTCATCAAAAAACATCCGCATCTATATAAGCCATCAACCCCGCTTATTAACTGGGTTTTCACAAATTATACACAACTATCAGTCAGTTCTACACAATTTGGAATAAATTCTTATTAATCTCTTGATATTTTCCTCTACGGAATACTTTTCCAATACTTTTTTTTGCCCATTGATCCCAAGTTTTTTTGCCAGATCTTTGTCGCTGATAAGCTTCTCAATCGCTTCTCTTAGTTCACCGGAATCCTTCGGGGATATTAAGAGGCCATCTTTTCCGTCATCTATAATATCCGGAATTCCCCCAACACGGCTGGCAATAACTGCAGAATTGTGGAACATAGCTTCAATAATTGAAACAGGAAATCCCTCATAGTAAGACGGCAGAACCAGTATTCCGCATTTATTCAGATATTCTTCTTTTTCTTTTCCCGTAACCCATCCGATATACTCACAAAAGCTTCCGGATTTCTCTATTTTTCTCTTGAATTCCTGATCTTCGTAAATTCCTCCGATATATAACCTCACATTGCTATGTGCATCATGGATCTTCCCAACAGCTTCCAGCAGCTCGTCAATACCTTTATCCTTACATATCCTTCCAAGAAAAAGAATCTTGTTATAGTCCTTTTCTATCTCCGAAGATATTTCTCGCCCTTCTGTCCTGATGCCATTCGGAAACACTTCTATCTTGCCGGAATCTGTAATGCCCGAGAAAAACTCCTTCCAGGAACTGGTCAGAACGAGCATCACATCACCCATTCCCAAAACATCTTTTACACGTTTCCTGCCCCGTTCATCAAGCTCTTTTCCATAATAGTTCTTAAAGTCCCCGCCATGCTGATGAAGGACAATCTTTTTCCCATGCCTCCTGGCGGCTTTTATAAAGTAGGACTTTCTGATAAAACTAGAATCGGAGGAAAAATGCACATGCACCACATCCGCCCATGGAAGTGCAAAAATAAAGCGAAAAAAAGCACAGCCAGCCACAAGCAATTTGTCAAACCGGCTGCCTTCCTTCATTGTCCCTATGTACTTTAAGTCAATCTTTTCCCCAAGTCCGGCTTCATAAAGCTCATTTACCACAGCGGAAATTCCGCCATGAACACATCGGTCCGGGCCAACCATCAATACCTTCACTCTATATTCCACCTAAATCATTCGTTTAATCTGTCAAAAAAGAAAGCCTATCCATCCGTCAGCGGGATAAGGTCTTAAGTATCGCCTCTGCAGAAGGAATATCCTCCGGGGTTGTTATCTTAATATTTGTATAGGAGCCTTCCACCAGCTTTATCTTCTTGTCGCTGAAATACTCCACTACCATGGCATCATCTGTTATATTTATACCTTTAGCCATAAGCTCGCCTTCTTCCCTGTCAAGCCTCTGGTAGAGTTCAAGGATCATTTTATAAGAAAAGACCTGAGGAGTCTGGATCATCCATGTGAAATTCCTGTCAGGAGTTGATGCAGCAAAGCCTTTTTCATCCGCAATCTTAATGGTGTCCTTAACAGGCATTCCAACAACACAGGCGCCGTATTCTTTAACTGCATGGAGCGCACGCATGATAATATCATCCGTCAAAAAAGGTCTCGCTCCGTCATGGATAAATGCATAGTCGCAGTTGGGAGCTGCTGCCTCGAGTCCCAATCTCACACTATGATAGCGGTACAGGCCGCCTTCCACAATAGCGGTTACCTTATCAAAGCCATATTTCTGCACAATCTCAGTACGGACATAGTCTATGTCTCCTCTGGAAACCACCAGAACAATGTCGTCAATAATACTCTCTTCAAAGGTCTTCAATGAATAATAGATAAGTGGCTTCCCACCGATATCCATATACTGCTTCTTTACATCGGAATTCATCCTGCTTCCGCTACCTGCTGCCAGCACAACCGCCACAGTTTTCATATACAATCTCCCTTGATGATACTAAACCCATTGCTTTACTCAGGTTTTTCTTAGAAACTATCTCCGTGCTTACAAATACCTTCACAAATCTAACGTTGCAAACAGGGCATTACTTTCCCGCATGGAATCTGCGTTCCCTGTCTCCAAGCGGAAGGTTGGGAACCGCGTTCATGTCAAGTCCAAAACGTACGCCTTTTTTATACTCGTAATAGGCTGCTGCCCCGATCATAGCTGCATTATCCGTGCAAAGAACCGGGGATGGGCGATAGAAACTAATGCCATTTGCTGCACACTCTTTTTCCATCAGCTCTCGAAGTCCTGAATTTGAAGCAACTCCGCCGGCAATGGCAAGTTTGTCGTAGCCATACTCCTTGCAGGCTTTAATAGCATGTCCCACCAAAACCTCCACAACGGCTTTTTGGAAAGATGCCGCAACATCAGCCTGATTCAGCTCATGTCCCTGCATCTTTGCCTGATTTATTATGTTCAAAACCGATGATTTTAAGCCGCTAAAGGAAAAATCATACTCCGCATCGGGAATCTGTGCCTTGGGAAAAGAGAAAGCATCAGGATTTCCTTCTTTGGCAGCCTTGTCAATCTTAGGGCCGCCGGGATATCCAAGCCCAATTGCTCTTGCTACTTTGTCAAAAGCCTCTCCTGCAGCATCATCTCGTGTCTGTCCGATTATGTCGTACTGTCCGTAATCCTTGACCACCACAAGGTGCGAATGCCCACCGGATACAACCAGGCACACAAACGGTGGTTCAAGATCCTTATTCTCAATAAAGTTTGCACTGATATGCCCTTCAATATGGTGAACGCCTATAAGTGGTTTACCTGTAGCAAATGCAATCGCCTTTGCCTCAGATACGCCCACCAAAAGAGCTCCCACAAGCCCGGGGCCATAAGTTACCGCTACTGCATCTATATCCTTAAGAGCCATCCCTGCTTCTGAGAGAGCTGCCCTTATGCAGCCATTCATCTTCTCAACATGCTTTCTTGAAGCAATCTCCGGCACAACGCCGCCATAAACAGTATGAAGGGCTATCTGTGAAGAAATAATATTAGAAAGAACTTCCCTTCCGTTTTTTACGACAGCTGCCGCCGACTCATCACAGGAACTCTCAATTGCAAGGATCACCACATCCTCTTTTGTCTGCTCCTGAGAAACCTTACTCTGATCTAAGGTCTGCATTTTGTCGCCGTTTTTATTTTGTTCATCGTCCTTTATGGACATGAAGATGACGCCATCATCCTCTACATTTTTATTTATATTCATTAACATTCCTCAATAATCTTTTCTGATCTCGTCACTCATCAGTTTTTACAGTCCAACCGAGAATTTTCCATCGTCCAAGACTGTCCTGTCTCAAGATGAACTCATAGGTAGTAACAATGTGCCCGGTCCCCTGTCTTAGTGAAAAGAGACATTCTACTGTGCACATTTTTCTGCCATCAACTCTCACCACTTCCGGCTCTTTGGCCTGAACAGCATAGGTGGCAATTGAATAGTCACCGTCTTTTCTCTCTTTTACCTCGTTTTTAATAGACTTGGCAAAATTATTCTGGTTTGCCATAAGTTCATCATCCATTATGCCGCCAAGAATCTCTATCATCTTAGTCTGCTGGGCATCAGTGTAGGTCTCCTTGTAAAGAGCTCTCATGATCTTGCCATAAAAATCCACAACCATCCGGGCGTCTGTCGGATAATTCCTGTCAAGATCCGTCGTTGTGATCTCATCCACAGTGGTAAGAACGTAATCCTCATCCTTGGCAGCTTTCTTATTTCTTGTCAGGATCATATATACTCCGAGTATGACCATGGCACCAAGGATCACCAGAACTATTGATTTAACTACTGCAGAACCCACACTGTTTTTTTCCATGTTTACTCTCCCTCAAATCGAAGTTCAACACTTCTTCCGTCTTTGGCAGCAACGGAGTTTGCAAAGATCTTTCTGGTCTCGTCTATAAAATCAATAGGATTTACCAGAGAAGGGCTGTAATGAGTAAGCCACATTTCTTTTACCTTCGCATCCCTTGCAAGACGAGCAGCCTCATAGAAAGTCATATGCTTATTTTCTTTGGCCTTTGCAGCTTTATCAGGCTCTCCGTACATGCCCTCGCATATAAAAAGATCTGATCCTTCAGCATTTCTGACAATGCTGTCAGTAGGCCTTGTATCTGTCGTATAGGTGAGTTTGATTCCCTTTCGTGCTTCCCCCAGCACCATATCAGGAGTAAAAACCCTGCCATCCTCCATGGTGACAGTGTTTCCTTTTTGGAGAATACTCCAGTATTTTCGCTCTATTCCAGCCTCAGTGGCAGCTTCCACGTCAAATTTTCCCTGTCTGAACAGATTAAAGCTATAACCGTAGCATGGAATATTATGATTAACCTTAAAAGCTGTTATCTTAAATTCGGGCATTTCAGGGAGGTCAAAAGACATCTCGTCTCCCGAAAGCTCCTTAAATACAATTTCAAACGGAAGCTCCGGAGCAATAACCCTGAGGGAATTGACAACTCTCTCAAGTCCCTTGGGCCCCACCACCAAAAGAGGTTCTGTCCTCTCCGCATTTCCCATCGTGAGCAGCATTCCAGGCAGTCCGCTTATATGATCAGCATGAAAATGAGTAAAGCATATTACATCCACAGGCTTGGCGCTCAAGCCTTTCTTTTTCATGGCAATCTGTGTAGCTTCTCCGCAATCCACAAGAATGCATTTTCCGTTGTACCTCACGTACAGAGCCGTGAGTAAACGGTTTGGAAGGGGCATCATTCCGCCGGTTCCAAGCAAACAAACATCTATCATAAATCTATCCTTTTTTCTTAATTTGAGCTGCGTTTCCAGTAAATAACCGCATCATCCTTGGGTTCGTCATAAAAACCGGGTCTTACGCCCTCGCTCTTAAAGCCAAGTTTTTCATACAGACGAATAGCAGATTCATTCGAAGCGCGAACTTCCAGCGTATAATCTTTTACGCCAATTCCCACGCCCCTTTCAAGAAGCTGCTTGACCATCTTGTAGCCAATTCCTTCGCCTCTGACATCCCTGGCAACAGAGACATTAGTTATCTCGCCTTCCCCGGAAATGTTCTGAAGTCCGCAAAGTCCCACTATTCTCCCGGCTTTCTGTGCAACAAGATAAATTGTGTCATCTCTGGTCATGGCATCGATGAGTTGTTTCTGAGTCCAGGCTTCTTTGCCAAGATTAGTCTTCTCCAAAAGAGATGCATCTTCAATGTCTTCCGGAGTCATCTCGCGAACTCTGACTATTCCGGGCGCATTTCTGGCCTCGCGTCTTTTCTTTGCTCTCTCTGCTTCTGAAAGATCCGATGAAGAGTTAGAGTCCACTGCAGCACTTTTTTCTTTTGCCTCTCGCTCAGCCTGTGAAAGCCTTAAGTATTCCGGAGCAAACTCATCTGCTGATACAGTTCTGCCCTCAGAAGCATACTGCATAGCCAGAGAACAGAGTGCTGCTGCACTCTGCCTGTTCTGATGAAGTGGTGCAATGGAAAACGGAACCTTAAGAAGCTTGTCCAAAATATCCCTGTAAACCGGCACTCCATCGCCTAAAAGAACTACAGGCTTGCCTATCTCATTGATCCTTGAGGCTATGTCTTCTACAGAAGTTGCAAACTGCTCATGTATCACCTGCATGTCGAAACTTCTCTCAAGGCTCATGCCCTCAGGCGTATTGGGAACAAAGGTGTAAAGACCTGTGTATACCTGATTGCGCCTTGCATCCATCATAGGACAGATGATCTTCTCAACGCCGTATAGGTTATATGCTATAGCATCAACTGTCGGAACAGGAATAATAGGCTTATCAAGAGCCAGTGCCAGTCCTTTTGCTGTGGCACTCCCTATGCGCAGTCCTGTAAAAGAGCCGGGGCCTTTTGCCACGGCAATAGCATCAATGCTGCCAAGATCAAGATGAATCTTTTGGCAGATGTCATCAAGCATAGGCATCAGTATTTCCGAATGTGTAGTTTTGTATTGGATCGAAAACTGCGAAATCAGCAGTTCGCCTTCAGCAATTGCTACTGCTCCTACCAGTCCCGATGTGTCTATTCCAAGTATTTTCATTGTTTATTCTCAATTATCCAAATATTGGTTCCATAATTATTATAAAAATCAGTTAAAGACTGCAGGCATCATTTTTTTGTCATAGTGATAAGTCTGTAATCGAAGCCTTTTTCAAGGTTCTTTTCAATCACAATCTCTGTATAATGCTCAGGAAGTATCTCTTCGATGAGATTTGCCCACTCCACAAAACAGACTCCGTCTCCATAGAAATAGTCCTCGTAGCCAATCTCATCCATTTCACTGACATCACCTATTCTGTATACATCAAAGTGGTAAAAAGGTATGCGTCCTTCATCATAAATCTGAAGGATTGTAAAGGTAGGGCTGCTGACCGGGCCATTTATTCCAAGTCCTCTGGCAACTCCCTGGGTCAGAACCGTTTTACCCACACCCAGGTCTCCAATAAGTGTAAACACCGATCCCGGCTGGGCACTCTCACCAATTCTTTTCCCTATTTCAAATGTCTCCTGCGCTGAAAAAGTTTCATGCTTAGTTACTATTTCCATACAAACCTCTTTTGTGCACTTGTAATATTGGCACTCTGCTCCAGGGATGGGACCATGCTCAAAACCCTCGTCAGGTACTAATCCCCTACTTTGTAGTATAACAAAAAAGGAGCGGCAATCCAAGCCTTGCTCAGATTGCCGCTATAGGAATAATAATGGATTTTTTTAGATTTAAGCCTTTACTGTTTTGCGGGAAGGTGCCATCTGCTCAGCCTTAAGAATAGGACTAAGCTGCTTGTAAACAAGGAATGTAATCGCGCTGTCTGCTGCTCCCTTTAAAAGGTTGAAAGGTGCAACTGCAAATAAGCAGAAGGTTGTAAGATTGGAGATTGCAGGATTTATAGCAGCGCCCATTCCAATGAAAGCATCCACGCCGCTTCCGAACATGATTGCATAAGCCGGAAGAAGGAAGAAAGCATTAAGAAGTGAACCAACAATTGCGATGCACAGGGTTCCTACAAGACAGCTTATAAGGGCAACCTTTCTGGTCTTTTTAAATCTGTAAATAATTGTGGCAGGAAGAATGAATGCAGCTCCTACTACAAAATTTGCGATTTCTCCTACAAAGCCTGAAGTTGTTCCCTGAATGAGAATGTTAAGTGCTACCTTGATAAATTCGATCATAACACCAACCATAGGACCGGCCGCAAATCCACCGATGAGTGCAGGAATATCACTAAAGTCGAACTTGTAAAAAGATGGTGCAAACGGAAGTGGGAATTCGATCAGCATAAGAACAAATGAAATAGCTGAGAATACGCCGATAATGGCTATTTTTCTGATGCTAAAGAGATCCTCAGCATGTCCCTTCTCCTGAAGCTCTCTCTTTCTTGCAGCTTTTTCAGCAAAAAAAGTGATTGCAAGTGCAGCTACGATCAGTAGGATGAGTGCCGCAAAATGGCCTCCGTTGTCCCTGATCAGGTCAAAAAGTGTTTTTGTTTCGTTCATTTTTCTCTCCTTTTCTTTACATCGGGTAAAAAATATAAGTTTGAGGAAAGAGTCTTACTACGCAAAAAAGCCCAAGTCAGAAAATTCTTCGACCTGGGGCACGTAAAAATAAAACTATTGCGCATTCTTCTCTCATCCAGACTATACTGTCGGTTTTGGAATTGCACCAAATCAGCCGCCTAAGCGGGTCGCGGACTATACCGCCGGTTGGGAATCACACCCTGCCCCGAAGAATCATATTTTCTTAGATAATAATATTCTATTGTACACAATCTGTCAACACAAAAGTTTTATAGTAACTGTTCAGACAGAAATGCGCACTAAACTGCGCATTTCGTGAGAAAATGAATCAGGAGTGAGCGCATTCCTTCGACGAAGTCGAATTGGAATGAATGCGCGAATTCGTTACTGGAGCGAGCTGCATGCGAGTGAACAGTAACGTTTTATATACGAGCAGATTTGACAACTACAATACGCAATTTTATAATTTTCTTATCTGAAATTGAGTGGGAGATAACATGAAGACCATTTCGTCAAATAACCTTGTTCCCGGCATGGTTTTAGCCAAGAGCGTGTCAACTCCCGAGTCCAACAGACTTCTGGAAAAAGGCACAATCCTCAGTAACAGGGACATTGCAAAGCTAGTTTTTTATTCAATCCCTGAGGTTTCTATAGAAGAGGATGAAATAGATCAGATTATTTCAGAAAGTCCTTCCTCCGAAGGGCTTAGTTTTAATGAGCGTCTAAAACAATCTCAGGAATTTAAAGAATTCAAAAAAGATTTTGAAGAATGTGCCACAAAGCTTCAACAGGGCACTGAGGATATCTTAAATGGTTCTCCTATCAATCCCCAGAAAATGCTTGAACCGATTTATGCTCTTTTAAAAAAGGGTAAGACTACTTCTGATGTATTTGAAATGCTTCACAATTTAAGAGATTACGATGATGCTACTTATACGCATTCCATCAACGTATCTCTTTCCACCAATATTCTTGCCCAGTGGCTCAAATGGAATGAAGAAGAAATTGAGACCGCAACTCTTTCAGGTCTTTTCCATGATATCGGCAAGCTGACTATACCGGATAGCATTATCACGAAGCCGGATAAGCTCACCCAGGAAGAATATCAGCTCATAAGAACCCACGCCCAGAAGGGCTATGATGTATTAAGGAATCTGGACATAAGCGACCACATCAAGAATGCCGCTCTTATGCATCACGAAAGATGTGATGGTACAGGGTATCCCCTTGGGCTTAAAGGGCCTCAGATAGACAAATACGCAAAGATAGTTTCAATCACTGATGTGTATGATGCCATAACCAGTGCCCGTCACTACAGGAAACCACTTTGTCCGTTTATCGCCATCTCTATGTTTGAGGATGAAGGCTTCCAGCGTTATGATGCCGAAATGATACTTTGCTTTTTAGAAAACATAGTAAATACATATCTGCTTAATACAGTTCGCCTAAGCACCGGCGAAACCGGAGAGATTGTATTCATAAACAGGACAAGTCTCTCGAGACCAACTGTAAAAATCGGGAATGATTACGTTGATCTTAGCAAGTGTCCCGGAGTATATATTCAGGATCTTCTGTAAATATCAAATCAGGCAGTAATAAAAAAGAGATATAATGCGTGATCATATCAACGCTTATATCTCTTTATTTTTCCACTGATCAATATATCATGCGTACTGAAGTTTGAATTTCTGAACATCTCTTTCAGAATCAACCTTTTCTATCTGCGCTCCAAGTTCTCTGAGTTTCTGGTCAAAGTCCTCGTAGCCTCTTTCAATATATTTGATATCCTCAATTGTGGAAAAGCCTTCTGCTGTAAGTGCTGCAATAACAAGTGCTGCTCCCGCGCGAAGATCCGGAGCAGAAACCGAAGCTCCTGTATACTTATCTACGCCCTCGATAATGGCTGTGCTGCCTTCAACTTTGATGCTGGCACCCATTCTCGTGAGCTCATCCACATATTTGAATCTGTTTTCAAAAATGCTCTCTGTAACAATACTGATTCCGCTGGCAAGACCTAATGCAACTGTAATCTGTGGCTGCATATCGGTTGGATAGCCCGGATACGGAAGAGTCTTAACATGCGTATTCTGAAGACGCCTTGTTGCTACAACTCTTACAGCGTCATCTGATTCATGAATCTGGCATCCCATCTCTATAAGCTTGGCACTGATAGATTCAAGATGCTTAGGAATAACATTCTTAATGGTGATATCACCCTTTGTGGCAGCTGCTGCCAGCATAAAGGTTCCGGCCTCTATCTGGTCCGGAATAATAGTATATTCTGTGCCATGAAGTTTCTCAACGCCCTTGATCCTTATGACATCAGTACCTGCACCCTTAATATTGGCACCCATACTGTTAAGGAAGTTGGCAAAATCTACAACATGTGGCTCTTTGGCAGCATTCTCGATGATAGTCTTACCCTCTGCCATTGAAGCAGCCATCATGATATTGATAGTGGCACCAACGCTTACAACATCCAGATAAATATGACTTCCAACAAGTGCATCGGCACGGGCATCAATTATTCCGTGTCCAATATTGACTTTAGCACCAAGTGCAGTAAATCCCTTGATATGCTGGTCGATAGGTCTTAGTCCTATGCTGCATCCACCGGGAAGCACAACGCCTCCCTGCTTGTACTTGCCAAGCAGTGCTCCTAAAAGATAGTAGGAAGCCCTGATCTTCTTAATGTCATCATTATCAAATATATAGTCCTGTATCTGAGATGCATTTATCTTGACTGAATGTCTGCCGGTTCTCTCAACAAAAGCTCCGGAACTCTTAATTGCCTGAAGCATCGCATTTGTATCAGCCTCATCCGGCATATTATCTATATAGACGGTCTCATCAGTCATAGTGGCGGCTGCTAAAATAGCCAGCGCAGCATTCTTGGCTCCGCCGATCTCCACCTCTCCAACCAGAGGAATTCCGCCCTTAATAACATATTTTTCCATAAGCAACCTCTTGCTCAGCTTATGCTATTCACACAAAAATGAATATTTATATTCGAACAGCAAATAATAATTTCAAATTTTTATTCTTTAGACAAATTATATTAATACCACAAATAATGCATTTTGTAAAATGTGTATATTTTTTGCGGTATAAAGTGTGCAATTGTTACAACTTATTTCAGTATTATTCACATCAGTTAAGATAGTTCATAGGATTTACCTGACTTCCGTTGACCAGAATCTCAAAGTGAAGATGCGGTCCGGAAGATACACCGGTATTTCCTGACAGAGCAATCTTTTGCCCCTGTGATACACTCTTTCCAACAGATACAAGCACCTTGGAAAGATGTCCGTACCTTGTCTCTCTTCCGTCCGGATGTCTGATATATACGCAATATCCATAACCGCTTCCCCATCCGGCTCTTGTAACAACACCACTGGATGAAGCAACAACCGCTGTTCCTATAGGCGTAGCCCAGTCAACACCCTTGTGATATCTGGATGCGCCTTTAATTCCCGTATTTCTGGGGCCAAACTTGGATGAAAGTCTTCCGCCGGAAATCGGCTTAATGTATGTAGGCGGAACGATTGTTCCTCGTTCCACAATCTTTGGAACCGCCTGGTAGGTTACTTCTTCTTTCTCTATCTCTCTTCCGGTCTCGCCATTGTCAGTGTAGCTTACAAGCGCAACTACTTTTCTATGTCCTGCAGATGGCTCCTGAAGGACCTTACTCTGGGTTGTATACCAGTTATTATTGTCCACATACTGCACAGGGGCCTCGTAGTCCTCCTCATAGTACTGCTCAATAGTGTAAACCACAGAAAGCTCCGGCTTGGGAACAGTTACAATAATTTCGTCCTCAGGTCTTATAAGCGTATTTTCATTTTCCAAAAATTCATTCATGGCAACAAGATCAGCCACAGTAAGATCAAACTCTGCAGCAATCTTACCAAGAGTATCGTTGCTCTTTACTTCATAAATCTGATTCGCCTCTTTATCCTTGGTGACCAGATCTATTGCGGTAGAAAGGTCGGTAAGCTCCTCCTGAGGAAGATAACTCTCCACTATTTCTACTTTATCTTTAAAATCAATGTTCTGAAGTCCCAGCTTGTAATCAGAAAAATCCTTGTCATAAGCCAGAGGAGTAGCTACATTCACAACGTCCGAGATCATTGAAGAAAAGCCTGATTCAGGCATTGAGGTCTGGGCAATTTCTTCTTCTCTTTTGACAGCTTCTTTGCTGAGGACCTGAGTAGTCAAAACATTTACTTCTCTTGTAGGATCAAGAACGAGATTAACAGAATACTGACTCTCTGTATCATACTTGGCTATGGCAGTATTCAAAAGAGTCATTACTTCATCGATACTTGAAAGATTGACCGAAAACTCATTAATCTTAAGTGAGTATGCCCTGTTCAAGGTGCTCTTTTTGCTGCTTGAAAGCACATCTGTCATTCTGGCTGCAACATTTGAAAGAGAATCAACCTGCCCCCATAAAACATTATCTCCATTTACAGAAATATTTGCTGTGGCAAGGGTAAGTTCCTCTACATTGTCAGAAATGGCTTTTCTGGCCATTCTGAGAGCCTTATATGCATCATCCCGTGATTCTACCGTTCCAACATTTACATCGTTCAAAATGACCGTAAAAATGTTATTTGGCCCCTTTTGAAATTTCACAAAAGAGGGCATACATAAAATCCACAAAACTATGATCAGAATTGACGATTGTAAAAACCAGATTCTGATTTTTTTCCTGAAAACCGTATTACCTAAACCCATTTATATAAATCTTTCTGACAAAGTGTATTTCTATATCATAAAATGCCAAGTACTCTCAGCACATTTATTACAATATCTGCGATCACCAGGATCATTGTAATTATTGTAAGTGGCATGAGTGCATTATTCTTGGTCTCAACTGCCACCTGAATTGCCTCAAGCTTATTTGCAAGCTCCTTGAATTCCTCTTTATCCTTCTGCTGGCCTTTTTCAACAATAGCCTGTACATTTCTGTAAACCTGTACACCTACATCATGAATCTTAGTATCACTCTCTTCAAGCTTTTGCCTGTATTCCTTTGTGTCCTGCCTCATCCCCTCAAGCTGGGCCTTGTACTCTTTGGCATCGTTTCTCATTTCTTCAAGATATTTTTTGTATTCCTCAGAGTTTGCCTTAAGCTCCTGCAACTGAAGTCTGTACTGCTCTGCTTCAAGCTTGATGCGCTCTGCCTCCTTGGCCTCTGCCTGTGAATTAGCTTTGATGATGTCCTGCGCACTGATCTTTTCAACTATCTTGTTCATTATATTGTCCACTTGATTCTCCTCCCAACAAGCTTTTATGCCATATCACTGTATGTATCATACATCCTATTATGCACTTTAAACAAGAATGTTATGCAAGTCTCACTTTTATTGTAGCTTTTTACTATTAGTTCATGTTTTGTTCATAATTTGTTAATAATTGTCTTGTATAGTATTTACATAGCCACAGGAAATGTGGTGAACAGAAAACGTAAGATAGATTTTTTCATAATAGGGTAGGTGCGGGAAACCGTGTCTACCCACTCCTCATTTTGTGACCCTTTTGAGTCAAGCGGATAAAATGAAAAAGCAGGTACCAAGTTTACTTGGCTAGATGCTTTTTTTATTTTATCCATTTGGCGAATAGCTCAAACGAGGAATTGCAAAGCAATTCCGAGTCTTGACTCAAAAGGAACTCAAAATGCTTCCTTCTTCGTGCTGATCCAACTTATCCCTTCGCTTATTAGGGGTTTTTACTCCTTGCTTATCGCCTGGATTTCCTCATTCAGCGAGAGCATTCTTGCATCCAGATTTGCCACCATTCGGGCGCACTCATAAAGCTCCGAATTGATATGTGCCGGCGCTTTTCCCTCAAATTTGTATTGAATCTTATGCTCAAGTGATGCCCAGAAATCCATGGCAACTGTGCGGATCTGAATCTCTACCTTAACATTGACGATTCTGTCAGAAAGGTACACAGGAAGAGAAACTATCATGTGATAGCTTCTATATCCGCTGTCCTTTGGGTTCATGATGTAATCCTTTACCGTAAGAACACGAATATCCTTCTGATTGCTTATCATCTCGGCAATTCTGTAGATATCAGAGGTAAATGAACAGATAATGCGCACTCCTGCAATATCGTTCACGTATCTCACCATGTTCTCTATTGTAGATTCATACCCGTTTCTCTTTAGCTTTTTAACAATACTTTCAGGTACCTTAAGTCGAGACTTGGTATGCTCTATAGGATTGTATCTGTGAACAGCCTGAAATTCTTCGTTCAGGATCTCAATCTTAGTTGTAATCTGCTTAAGAGCAGAATTATAGAGAAGATTTACCTCTTCCCATGTCTTTATATCATCTGAAATCTTTATGTTGCTTCCTGCAAGATCCAGTTCCATGCTATATCTCCAATAAAATATCTTCTATTTATGCCCAATACTCTTTATTCAAAGAAAATGCTTTGCAAAGCCCTTTAGGGAGCTTTTTGTAATTTCTTCCCAATTTGTAACCCATCAAACGAAAACCACACATTACGACATAATGAGGAATCTTATAAGATTTTCCAATATGTCTGAAATGAGAAATGGTCTGTTTCACCATCTTTTTGCCCTCGGACTCAGACTTTATCCCGCCAAAAATCTCCGGATGGTCAGTCTGTGAAACCCCCAGATCAAAATTCCTGTGAAACTGCTGCATGCAGCTGTAATTGTGAGAGTGTATTACCCCGGCCTCCGGAACATACATGATGGAATAGCCCCTCTGGCAGGCATTTCCTGCATATACCATATCCTCGTTAAAAATAGTCTTATGGGTAAATCCACCAATTACATTATATACGTCCCTTCTGTACATAGCACATACATTAGAACAAAAATATGTCTTTATTCCAAGTCTCTCGACGTCTGCCTGGGACTTTTTCATAGTCTCATTGGGGTAATTGAACTTTCTTGAATAGCGCTCTGCAAGATTGCAGTCACTCTTAGGATACTGTCTTGCATAAGCTGCTGCCACATCCCTGTCCAGTGCCTTTGCCAGATTGGCAATCAGCATCCTGTCCTTTGGAAAAGCATCCTGTGTCATCATCAGGAAAAAATCCGTATCAGAAAGGGCTACTCCCTGATTTCTGGTCTCTCCATGATCAAATTCCTGTTTCGTTACATGCTTCACTATTATGTTGTCATACTTTTCCAACGGGTTTTCATGGTTATTCTCAACCAGTTCGTCCCAGTATTTCTTCTCAGTGTTCATGATAATGATCTTCTCTGGGCGAAGGGACTGCTTCTCAAGATCATCAATCAGGGAAAATAAAGAACAATCCGGCTTGTAGGTTGGAATTATAACATCTACTGTACTCATTAATTCTCCGTGTAAAAATGGGGCCAATGGCTCATTCAGAACCCGGCCCCATTACCTAAATCGCAAATAATTTATCTGTCTGCTCAGTTCAGATATGAGCTTGTGTCAGAAGAAATCTTCTGGCTGTACTTCTTAACATCCTCAGAAACTGAATATGATGAATCATTGAACAGGAAATTGTGAAGCCATACTACGTTAGACTCGAGGTCTTTTGCTACAACGCAGCTACCCTTTTTACCAATTGTTCCTGTTGCTCTCATACTCTCTTCAGGGAAGCCGTTGTTGTCAACAACGTTGTAGTTAGCAACATTCTTGAGAAGCTCAAGTATCTCTGAAAGATCAAGTGATGTGTATGTCTCACCGAATGCCTTGTTAGCAACAGTCTCAAGCTGTGAATAGCTCATGGTCTTAGCCTTATCAAGACATGCCATAAGAACTGTTCTCTGTCTCTCAGCACGCTTGAAATCATCACCTGCTGTATATCTGATACGGCAGTATGCTGTAGCCTGAAGTCCGTCCAAAGTCTGAACTCCGGAGCTCTTTACAGGAGTATAATCACGCTTCATCTCAGTAGCCATGGTTGACTGATAGTTGTTAAGGTGAGATATCTCAGCATCTGTAACATCGATTGTTACGCCGCCAAGAGCATCAACAACATCGGTAAGTCCTCTGAATCCAATGGTAATAAAGTTCTCTATATCCATATCAAGGTTCATATTGAGCATTGATATTGCCTGCTCAGGACCACCCTCTGCATAAGCAGCGTTACACTTGGTATACTCATCGTTACTAAGATTCAGGTATGTATCACGATATACAGAGCAAAGCTTGATATCGCCAGTATCGTTGTTGATAGAGCAGATAATGATCGTATCACTTCTGGTCTTCTTGGTAAGCTCGCCCTCACGGGAGTCAACACCAAACAATGCCAGATTGGTATAGCCCTTCATCTCTTTGTTCTCAGCAACAACCTCACTGATACTCTTGCTGATAACCTCTTCGTCCATATTGACCTTACCAACCTTGGTAACATCAACCTTGAAGAATACTGTATATGCCACATACACAAGTATGCAGGCAAGTGCAACCTCAGCAATCAAAAGAACTATAGCCTTGGTCTGATTTTTCTTTTTGCCCCCTCTGGAACTGCCTCTTGAGCCGCCTCCTCTGGAGTTTCTCTCAGCGCTCTGTCTTGATGAGCTGCTGCCTCTTGAACTACTTCTTGAAGCACTTCCTCCCCTGGAACTACTTCCTCTTGAACTGCCTGACTGATGCTGTGATGATCTTGCTCCGGATCTTGATGAAGAACCTTCAGCAGGTCTTCTTCTCACCGGTCTGTCGTCGTAATCATCGTAGTCATCTTCATAATAATCGTCCCTATATCTGTCATCTCTGGACCTGTCGTCTCTACTACGTCTTGGTGCAGGTCTTCTGTCACTTCTGTCGTAGTACTCATCGTCACGATTTGACATATTAAATTCTCCTTTATCCCAACAAAATGTTATAGCAGCTCCATTTAAGCCACCCTAACATTTTGCCATAAAAAAGTGAATTATACAAGTTAATATGCATTCTTATTTACGAAGCCATGCCTTAAGGTTCCCACAAGAATCTTAAAATCAAAGAACATAGACCAGTTTTCGATGTAGTAGATATCGTAGTCGATTCTTTTCCTGATGGAGGTATCTCCACGATACCCATTTATCTGAGCCCATCCGGTTATTCCCGGGCGCACCTGATGTTTTACCATGTAGCGCGGAATCTGTTCCTTGAACTTCTCTACAAACTGAGGTCTCTCCGGTCTCGGTCCAACAAGGCTCATTTTTCCCACAAGAACATTAAAGAACTGCGGCATTTCATCGATGCTCAGCTTTCTGAGGACAGCCCCCACCTTGGTAACTCTCGGATCATTTCTGGTGGTCCAGCCCTTCTTTTCCTCAGCTTCACTTTGTACCATCATTGTACGGAATTTGTACATCATGAAAGGAGCTCCGTTAAGCCCGATTCTCTCCTGTTTGTAAATAAGCGGTCCTTTGCTGGTAGTCTTCACCGCTATGGCTGCTGCTATCATTATCGGTGAAAAAATAATTATGGCCAAAAGTGAGCCGATAATATCCACCAGTCTCTTGGCGAATCTGTTGAATGAGTTGGTAAGTGGCACATACCTGATGTTGATAACAGGTATGCCCTGTACATCCTCTGTATATGGATTGCTTGGGAAAAGAGATGAATAATCCGGAATAAACTTGGTATGTACGCCGGATTTCTCACATTGTGCAACCAGTTCCTCCAGTCTGTCATAATCATCCAGAGGCAGTGTAATGGTTATCTCATCATAGTTCTGATTTTCAAGGTAATCTCCCAGCTGGTTGATCTTTCCAACAACCTTCACACCGTGATAGCTTGTCTCAAGAGGAACAAAATCATCAAGAATTCCGGCCACTTCATAGCCCCACTGGGGATTTTCCAAAATACGGCTGATATAGGCCTCTGCAGCTCTTGAATATCCAACCAGCAGAATATGCTTGATGTTGTAGCCTTTTTTCCTGATATATCTCAGGAATCTTCGGAGCATTCCATGTCCTAAAGTCGTAAGGAAAATGTTTACGAAATAAAAAATAAAGATCATGGAACGGGAGAAGTCTTTTTGCTTCAACATGAACAGGATCACCGTAAAGCCTACCGCGCCCATGGTGTTTGCCTGCACAATATCGACGAATTCGTTCCACATTCTCAGAGCTCTTCTGGAAGTATACAGATTGACCAGATAATACAGCATCAAATATCCGGGCACAAGAAAGTAAAGAGCTGCAGCATAAGTTGCCAGAGGAAGATGTCCTGCGGTGCTTTTCTCAGTAATAAAGGACTCAAACTTGATATAGTAGGACAACAAATAGGAACCGGCCACAAGAAGCCCGTCCACCACTACATGTACTCTATTCAAATGTGTCTGATTATCCTTTATCATTACAAAAAGCGCCCCAAACGAAGGCAGTTAATCCATAGCTCCAACTGCATCCTGATGCAGTTAAGGATCTGCCTTCCCCCGAATCTGACTTTTCTGTCAGAATTTTTAAATATCTTGGAAAAGCCGAGGGTAAGCCCCTTAATATGAGCTCCTCCAAGTCCTCTTTTCATATAAAAAATATGTTTTATCAAAATGCCCGTTATAACCAGTGGAAGATTGATCAACACCTGTAAAATGGGCATATTTTTATAGATTAAGTATAAATTATTAGATGCGGTCAGTTCAACCTTAAACGCGTTATATCTGGAACCGCTACTGCCACTTCCGGCATGATACACGACAGCCTTAGGCTCCATCAGGTTCTGATACCCCATAAGCCTTGCTCTGTAGCCAATATCCACATCCTCAAGATAACAGAAATGTACATCATCAAAAAGTCCCGTCTCGGCAAAGGCCTCTACCCTGTACATCGCAGCTCCGCCGCAGGCACTGGTCACTTTAATCCTTTTGTCGAATTTAGAGCTCTTTTGATCCCGAGCAGGCGAAAATGCCCACCCCAGTGCACAGTAATAATCTCCGGCATCGTCGACCCTATCTGTGTCCTTAAACTGCAGCATTTTGGCCTGGACGCTGAACGCTCCCGGATTGCTGTCCATAGCCTTAACCAGAGCCTCTATGGCCTTCTCATGGCATCTGGTGTCATTATTCAAAAGAAAAACATACTTTGCACTGCCAGATTCCGCTATATCTTCCTGTCCCATAGCATAGCGGATTCCAACATTTACAGCGTTTGCAAATCCGGTATTCTCAGAAAGTCTGATGATCCTGACTTCAGGAAAAGAGTCTGCAAAATCTTTTTCCACCTGATCCGGACTCCCATCAGTGGAAGCATTGTCCACTATGATAACACAAAAATCCTTAAAAGTCTGCTTTTTCAAACTATTAAGACAATCTGCGATATACTTTTTTCCATTGTAGTTTGGAATTATAACTGCAACTGTGTTCATAAAAAAGTCCTACTCAGTGATCCTGATAAGAGCCCTGGGATCCCAGACACTGCGAAGCCCCCGCCTCTTCATCTCTTCACCGAATTTCATACTAAGAGCCTTGATTTCATCCTCATTAAGCTCAATAAACCTGTCGTCCGCCATCTCAGGAGCATTATTGTCAGCCTTTTCATCGGCAGTTTTCTCTGTATCCGACGGCAACTGAGCTTTCATCAATGCCTCTGCATAGACATCAACGTACTTTACCCCGGTTATCTTTTCAAATACAGGGATCAGCTCCTCTCTTACTGCGATACATCTGATATCCAATGCATAACAGTCCTGGTGGAGCACAGCACGATGCTGATAACCACCGCTGTAGCCTTCCGGCAGATTTTTATACATCACAGTGCCATCCTTAGTATAGGCACCATATACAAGTCTTCCTTTTTTGTTAAGGATCTTGCCACCGATACATCCCACGTCCTTCCTGCTCCCAAAGATGTCCGGTTCATAATTTATTCGATAAAAGCCAAGATGCTGAAGCATCTCAACTTCCGCGTTCATATTGTATCTCTTACAAAGATCTTCAAGTGCCGCTTTCCCTGCCTCATAGGCATAAGTCTTGCTGGCTGGATTTGCCGCAGTGGAATTCTTGTGGCATCTCCAATGGTATAGAACTTTTCCAATATGTGCTATCTGATTTCCGCAGGTAGGCATCTCAAGCGCAGCCTCAGTACAACACCTGAGGAAAAGATCATAATCCTGGGCGCCATCAAATTGCCCCCGTAATTTAAGCCGCTTTATCACATCAGATCTTAGAATTGCAAAGTGGCAGATGTAATTATTGGAAAAGAGATAATCCATATTAAAGCTTGGCTTACTGTGGCACTCATAAAATATTTCTCTTGTATCATCATATTTGTCTTCATCAGAATAAATAAGCCTGATGGGGCAATCAGAATATCTTGCCAGCCAGTTCTTTTTCATGCTCTGACGGATAAGCCTTGCAACTTCATAAAGAGCATCAGGGGTAAGCAGGTCGTCATGGTCAAGGAGACCAATATAATCCCCGGTTGCTTTGGCAATACCTTTATTGGTGTTCTCAGAAATACCACCGTTTGTTTCAAGATGATAGTACTTTATTCTCGGATCATCCTTTGCATATTCAAGAACGATATCCGAGGTTTTGGCAGAAGCATCTGCCAGAATAAGTTCCCAGTTTCCGTAAGACTGATAAATAACGGATTCAATCATCTCCTTAAGATACTTTTCAGGAGTATTAAAAAGAGGAACAACGATACTAAAGCGTACGCTATTGCCGGCTTCTGCCAGCGCCTTGTACTCTCTTGTCTGTTCCTCCAGGGCCTCTTTTGAAGGAGGCATGTATTCATATTTATCTTTGAGTTTGTCTGTAACTCTCTCAAGGGCAGCAAAAAATGCGGCCTTAGCACCGTTGCGTTTTGCATATGCTATTGTTTTCTCGGCCGCATTCTTTATTCCCATGTAAAAATTCACCTTATTATATAGATTTGATCAAGGAAGCTGCTCCTAATTATATTCGGTGCAGCACGTTCGGTCCAGACTCGAAACAACCTTGTCAAGGCATCTAATCCCTATCTCACGCTTCCACAACAGCCTTTACTGCTGCTGTAAGTTCGTCCTGAAGCTTTGCTGCATCCTCGAGGTTCTTTCCCTTTACGCCCATGTAGAACTTGATCTTAGGCTCTGTTCCTGAAGGTCTTGCGCAGCACCATGAATCATCGTTCAGTGCGAAGTACAGTACGTTTGATGAAGGAAGTCCTGTTGATCCCTCTTTGCCGGTAGCCATATCAAGAGTCTTGCCGGTCTTGTAATCCCTGAACTCCTCAACAGTCCAGTTGCCGAAGGTCTTAGGAGGATTCTTACGAAGCTTGTCCATAAGTGCCGCAATCTGCTCAGCACCCTCTTTACCCTTCATAGTGATTGAGTACTGGCCTTCCTTGTAGTAGCCATAGTCCTCGTACATGTCGATCATTGCATCCCAAACGCTCTTGCCCTGCTTCTTGTAGAAGGCAGCAAGCTCACAGAGCATCATAACTGCAACGATGGCGTCCTTATCTCTTGCGTGAGTTCCTGCAAGACATCCATAGGACTCCTCAAGACCGAATACATAGTTGTGAGACTGGCCGTTCTGCTCAAAGAGCTTGATCTGCTCACCGATGTACTTAAAGCCTGTGAGAACCTCGATGTAGTGGAGGCCGTACTTGTTAGCAACAGCCTTTGCCATGTTTGTTGTAACGATAGTTGTAACGAATGCCGGGTTTGCAGGCATTGTGCCTGTAGCCTTGCGCTCTCTCAAAATATATTCGCCGATGAGCATTCCGGACATATTTCCTGTAAATGCTACATATTCGCCTGTCTTAAGGTCTTTTGCATAGATTCCGAGACGGTCTGCGTCAGGGTCGGTTGCAAGTACGATGTCTGCATCCTTCTCTTTTGCCAGCTTAAGAGCAAGCTCGAAAGCCTTAGGATCCTCAGGGTTAGGATATGCAAGAGTTGTGAAGTTTGGATCCGGCTTCTCCTGCTCAGGAACTACAAATACGTTCTTGAAACCGAGCTCCTTGAGAACTCGTCTTACAGGAAGGTTACCTGTTCCGTTAAATGGTGAGTATACGATGGTGAACTTATCTGCCATCTCATCTATAACATCCTTGTGGATGATCTGCTTTTTGAGCTCAACCATGTACTTGTCGTCGATCTCTTCGCCGAATGAAACATAAAGTCCCTGGGCGATTGCATCCTCTTTTGCCATGGTCTTAACTTCGTGGTAGTCAGTGATTGACATTACCTCGGCGATAATTCCTGTGTCGTGAGGAGGTGTAACCTGTGCGCCGTCCTCCCAGTATACCTTGTAACCGTTGTACTCAGGCGGGTTGTGAGATGCTGTAACCATAACGCCTGCGATACATCCAAACTCTCTAAGTGCAAAAGAAAGCTCAGGTGTAGGTCTTAAGATATCGCTGACATAAGCCTTGATTCCATTTGCTGCAAGGCAAAGAGCTGTCTCATCTGCAAACTCAGGTGAAAATCTTCTGCAGTCAAAAGAGATTGCTACGCCCTTCTTCTTGGCATCAGCTCCGCCGTTCTTTAAAATATAGTTTGCAAGACCCTGTGAAGCCTTACGAACTGTGTATTTATTCATTCTGTTGGTGCCGGCTCCGATAACCCCGCGGAGTCCCCCTGTACCAAACTCGAGCTCTCTGTAAAATCTGTCCTCCACTTCTGCCTCATCATTTCTGATAGCAAGAAGTTCATTCTTGGTTTCCTGATCGAAGTAGTCGTCGTTTAACCAATACTCAAACTGCTTTGTTGCTTCACTCATTCCTTTTCCTCCTCGTATGTAAATAATTTACACATTTATCATGCAAGCATACATTCTTGGATATAAAATCCAAGAATGTATCAACCAAGCCATTTGAAGGCGACTAACGTCGCAGGGCTTGGTTGACTCTTGAATCATGTTCTCACGAAACCCGCAGCAAGTGCGGATTTCTGTAATTTTATCCAA
>JAFPVA010000320.1 GCA_017413105.1 Butyrivibrio sp.
CTCTGCTCTGCTCTGCTCTGCAAGATTGTAACATTCTTTGCATGGTTGTCAACTCCTTTATTTCATTTATCTTAATTAAATATATATCGGCTATTATCGTTATTTCTTTACAATATTCTCTCTGCATTTTTCTTATATATACTAATTTTAACACAAAATTATCGCTCAAATAGGATTTTCGATATGATATCATGTGAAGTTTTAAAAATAGGGATTGCCTAAGCAATCCCCATCTGTTTGATGAAATCTCTTATTTCCTCGGTATCTGAGTGTTGATTAAAAAGCTCTTTAATATCTTCAAAGCTATATCCTGCAATGACTAAAGGCTTTAAAAACCTGACATGAATGTTAGAGAAGCCGTCATTGATAAGACTTCTAACCACCCTGCAGCGATTTCTATATACCGACTCTTCACAATCGCTTCCGTCAGCATTCTTCCGAAACTCATCCAAAGTGATTTTCTTCATCATGGCATGTTTCTCATGGTACTTCTCCGCATTCTTTTGAAGCATCTTCCTTTCATTTACAGAAAGAACAATATTCTCAGGTTTTACCTGCATCTTAACTGCTTCATGATAAGCGATTGCCTCATCTACTGTGATATGAATAATCTCTTCTCCCTGGGCCAGTAGCTTTTTAGCCTCTGCTTTTGCTCTTTCCCCGGAAAAAAATACCGGCGACAAGTCTGCCCGCTTTTCTTTTCTGATTTCCTGCCGCTTCTTAGGATCATACGGATTGTGCTTTCGGCATAAAAGCTTTACAAAATCCGTCCTCTCCATACGGCACTTAGTCTGATATAAAGGATCTGCACCCTTTACAACGATGGCACACTCTCCATCCTTTTTCATGGCAAAGATATCCTCTGCTGATAAAAGGCTCTTCTGCATAACATCCTCTGACCTAGAGCTCTGCCCCTTGTAATCCTTGGCATCGGACTCACTTGCCTTATGAATAGTCTGCGTTCCAAAGTGTTTTGACAGATATTCACAGGAATCCATATCCGGTGCTCCTAAGATATCAATAATAGAGCAGTTACCGATAAGGTCTTTGTCCATATCAAACTTAGGAAACTTTCTCTTAAGCTGAATCAGGTTCTGTACAATAATAACCGCACTCATGTTACGGCTACGCATAGTAGAAAGCTTCTCTACAAAAGAGTCTGGCAATGTGACATTTGCAAACTCGTCCATAAGAAACGTCAAATGCTGAGGCAATGTTTCATGGAGGCTTGGATCAATGGCTGTCAGATGGTAAAGTTCGTCAAAGAATAGCGAATATACCATTGACGGTATCCAGTCATAGTAACGCTTATCCTCACTTGTTACGATAAAGAGTATTCTCTTTCCTGTAGAGGCTTCCTTGCATGGCTTTGAATACCCAAAACTCTTTGCAATCTGTATCTCATCCTCAGATAACAGGTCTATAACACATTCAAGCTTCATATATCTGCAATGTGCATCCAAAGATGCCACAATAGAGCTTGTTGTCTCCGCTGCTCCGTTATAATACTTTTCGATTGCAACATACCCGGGGAAGTCTGACTCCATATGCCGCTCTTCTTTCCAGTTGCTCTGTGCTTTCTTTGCGATATCAAGTATGCCACCTTCCCTGTTATCAATGGAGCCATCCTTATTTGTATAAACGCAGGTAGCATCAAGAAGCTTTACAAAGGTCTTCCAGTTCTGATCTTCCTTCGGATAATAGTAGTGAATCAGATAAATGATACTCGTAAGCAGCACTTCTGCTGATTGCTCAAAGAACTGATCATTTCCTCCACTTTCCTCTGCAGGAGTTGTTGCTTTCATAAGGATTCCAGCAATGCTCATGATATCAGACTCGTTTCTGATATATTCAAACGGGTTAAAATGGATACTCATAGGCATACCATCTTCAGATTCTACGTTCATGACCATGACTTCATAGCCATTATCCTCAAAATATTGTCCTGTCTGCTTAAAAAGTTCTCCTTTGGGATCTGTCACAAGGAAGTTTCCGCATAGCTGGGATAACATCGGACGGGCAAGCCTGAATGATTTACCGGAGCCTGGCGGTCCTACAACTAGCATATTTAAGTTTGAAGTCCTCTCATTACGAATCGAAAGATATACCCCCTCTGCAATCCAGTAATTTGCCGTGTTTACACGAAGGGGATGATCAAGATGAACATCCCCCGTAACAACATCAACAACGTTTTTCTCATCATGGTTTGCAAAGAGCTTTGTAAATTCCTTGGCATCTCCCCATTTGGCTTTACCAAATTCTTCTCCGGCGAAGGGATGCTCTATCTTTGTAAAGATTATGATAAATGC
>JAFPVA010000321.1 GCA_017413105.1 Butyrivibrio sp.
AAAGACCTGCCGACACGATATCGACAGGTTATGGCAGGTTGCTGCATTGCCCGATATTTATTGATTTTACTGGGCTTCTGACGGATGTACCGCTGCGTATGTCCCTCCTCGGTCGTACTCTTGTCTTCCAATGAAAGCAAATACGACAAAAGCACCTCGCAAGCAAGCTTGCAGGTGCTTTCATCGTATCTGCTTTCGCAGTAATCCTTATCTCTTCGAAAACTGCGGCGCACGCCTGGCCGCCTTCAGGCCGTACTTCTTTCTCTCCTTCATACGAGGATCTCTTGTAAGGTATCCTGCCTTCTTAAGTGTAGGTCTGTACTCATCTGAATCAGCCTGAAGAAGTGCTCTTGAAATACCATGTCTGATAGCACCAGCCTGACCTGTTGTGCCGCCGCCTCTTACTGTAACTACAACGTCGAACTTATCAGATGTCTCTGTAGCTACGAGTGGCTGTCTAACGATAACCTTGAGTGTCTCAAGTCCGAAATACTCATCGATAGGTCTCTTGTTGATTGTTATATTTCCATTTCCGGATACAAGGTATACTCTTGCGATTGATTTCTTTCTTCTACCTGTTCCGTAATAACTTGCTGACTTTGCCATTTTATGTTCTCCTTTCAACTACCCGATCAAAATGTTAATACTTCAGGCTTCTGAGCTGCATGTGGGTGCTCAGCACCTGCATATACATGGAGTTTTGTGTACATCTCTCTTCCAAGAGATCCCTTAGGAAGCATTCCCTTAACGGCATGCTCGATAACTCTCTCAGGCTTGTCCTGAATCATCTGACGAAGTGAGAACTCCTTGTGATGTCCAACATAGTCTGTGTGGTGCCAATACATCTTCTGATCAAGCTTCTTTCCAGAAACCTTAATCTTCTCAGCATTGATTACGATTACATAATCTCCTGTATCGATGTTAGGAGTGTAGATAGGCTTGTTCTTTCCTCTAAGTACGTTTGCAACGTTAGAAGCAAGACGTCCAAGTGTCATATCTGTAGCATCAACTACATACCACTTCTTCTCAACTGTAGTTGCACTAGGCATATAAGTTTTCATTATGTTTCCTCCAAATTAAAAACATTACTTAATTTGTTACATGCAACAGAACCCTTCACCTGATCCCGTGCTTATATAAGATGTACATATTGAAGCATTACCGGAACCTCAACATGACATTGTCAAAAGACATGTGGACATAACGTCACACAGTAAGATATTATAGTGTCTTCCTACCCTAAATGTCAATTGAAAATTGAATCATTTTATAAAAATTTTTGACTTTATCATTATAATCAGTTGGCCCAATTCAAATTCTCATATTAATCCCCAATATCCTGTGTATAGAAACGAGCATAAAAGGATTGGACTGTAAATCTCTATAAAAACATTATGGCTGTGGTATTCCATCCACAAATACATATTTCATCAAAAAAAGTCCCTGGGCCGGAGCAGTAGGCCCTGCTGCCGCCCTGTCTTTTTTCTCAAGCATATCACTGATATCTGAAGGCTGACCTTTGCCTCTGCCTATCTGCATCAGCGTCCCTGCTATTATCCTTACCATATTGTATAAAAAGCCGTTTCCCGTGATGCTGATTATCACTTCGTCACCATCTCTTTTAACGGAAATAGCCTTAATTGTTCTCACGTGACTAATGGCCTGAGATTCCACGTTACAAAAGCTGGTAAAGTCATGTTCACCGACAAGATACCCCGCAGCCTCATTCATAACCTCTGCATCTAGTGGCATTCCAAAGTGACATGTGTATAATCTCCTTGATGGATCCGGGATCAGAGTATTACATATCCTGTATTCATAAGTCTTTTCTGTATTACAGTGCCTTGGATGGAACTCAGTCGCAACTTCTCTGGATTCTGTAATTCTGACATCCTCAGGAAGCTTCTGGTTCAGTGCGAAAATAAATCTGTCGCCGGGAATAGTGCTTGCAGTGTCAAATACAGCAACATTACCATAGGCATGGACTCCAGCATCTGTTCTGCTGGCACCGATCACCTGCACCTCTTCGCCGGTAAGGTTATAAATTGCACGGTTCAGCTCCCCCTCAATAGTATTCGGGGTGCTAGTCTGCAGTGCCCAACCATTGTAAGCTGTTCCATCATATGAAACTGTCAGCATGATACGACGAACTGCCAAATTCCAATCCTCTCATTCATATATAAATAAGCGAATATAACTCACTATGCGAGTAATTTAGCTACGGAATAGTGCTGTGGAACTACTTGCAAGCCGCTTATAAATATGGCCAGTTTTTCAAATTTGTTACCCCTTTTCATCCAAAAAATAGGTAACAAATATGAAATAATATTGAATCTGTTACTATTCCACTTAAAATCCCCCCAGAAAAAATGTAAAAAGGGTAACAAACGTCCAAAAATCCCTTTTTTGTTACAAAACACTTTATTCTGAACCGTTATTCTAAACTCCGAGACAGATCATTAATAATACTGATTTCATTTATACCGGAAGCTAACCTCAGAACAATATTCTTCCAAGCAGAACAATAAGCACCAGATAAAGAACTATCACTACATAAGCCATATAATCTGTCTTTGAGTAAATAAGCGGCTTCATCTTCGTCCTGCCATCGCCGCCGCGGTAGCACCTGGCTTCCATAGCCATTGCCAGATCATTTGCTCGTCTAAAAGCTGAAATAAACAGGGGAACCAGTAGCGGAACAAGGCTCTTTGCCCTGTTTATAAGAGATCCGCTCTCGAAATCCGCGCCCCTTGCCATCTGAGCCTTCATGATCTTGTCAGTCTCTTCCATCAGTATAGGAATAAATCTGAGGGCAATCGACATCATCATTGAAATCTCGTGAACCGGAACCTTAATAACCTTGAGTGGTCTAAGAAGACTTTCGAGGCCGTCAGTCAGGTTATTTGGAGTTGTTGTAAGGGTCATAATCGATGAGCCTGTTATCAGAAAAATCAACCTTATAGCCATCATGAATGCCATTTTAATACCTTCATAGGTAATGGTAAGTTTCCAGAAGCTCACAAGGGCTCTGCCGGGAGTAAGAAACAGATTGAACAGCATAGTAATAAACAGCAGGAAAAAGATTGTCTTCATTCCCCTGAAGATGAACTTCGGCGGAACCTTCGAAAGCGCAATTCCCGTGCATAAAAACAGGGCTGCCACAATATAGCCTATAAAGTTTTTTACCAGAAACAGAGAGATTATAAACATAAATGTGGCCACAAGTTTAACCCTTGGGTCAAGCCTGTGCATCACAGAATCTGTCCTGTAATATTGTCCTAAAGTAATATCTCTTAGCATTTTCCAAAAGCCTTCAATATCTCATTTTTTGCTTCTTCTAAAGTTGTTGCATCAGTGCTCACGTTGATCCCTGCACTCTTAAGCTCCTGCATCACATAAGTAACCTGGGGTGCAGCAAGTCCAATATCCTCAAGTTCTCTGTAGTGCTTAAAGACCTCCTTGGGCGCACCATCAAAAGCAACTCTGCCCTTATTCATAACAATGATTCTCTGAACATAATCCGCCACATCGTCCATACTGTGGCTAACAAGAATTATGGTAATTCCCATTTCCCTATGAAGTCTGGAAATAAGATTAAGAATGTCTTCCCTGCCTTTTGGATCAAGACCTGCCGTAGGTTCATCAAGAATAAGCACCTCCGGCTTCATGGCAAGAACTCCTGCGATGGCCACTCTTCTCTTTTGTCCACCGGAAAGATCAAAGGGTGACTGGTAAAAATACTCATCGTCAAATCCCACTTGTTTCAAAGCCTCATAAGCCCTAAGTTCAACCTCTTTTTGCGGAAGTCCCAGGTTCTTTGGTCCAAAACATACATCCTTAAAGCAGTCTGTCTCAAAGAGCTGATGCTCCGGATACTGAAAAACAAGCCCTACCTTGGCACGAAGGCTTTTTTTGTCATAATCTGAGTCATTAATATCCTTGCCATCATAAAAAACACTGCCACTGGTCGGTTTCTCCAGACCGTTCATATGCTGAATAAGAGTCGACTTTCCCGAACCTGTATGGCCTATAAGCCCCACAAACTGCCCGTCCGGAATATTGAGGCACACGTCAATAAGCGCCGGATGCGCCATGGCCGTGTCTTCATCATATATGTAATTGACATGATCAAGTATGATCGCCATCTACTTTCATTTCTCCAAATCTGAATTCATTACAGGATAACACTTTGTGTCCTGTTACATTCAATATTATCCAAGCTGTTTCAACGCATTATGGCTGATTGCAACTGCCTTTGATCCTCTTAAGCTCCTGAACCAGCTCCTCTTTAGTCAGTATGCCGTCTCTTACCGGAAGCCCTGCTTTTTGAAGCTCATAAGCCAAAAGAGTCACCTGCGGCACCCCAAGTCTGAGTTCTTTTAGCTTCTCCACCTGGGAAAAAATTTCCCTTGGCGTTCCTGCCATCTCAATATGGCCCTTATCCATAACAAAGACCTTATCTGCGTAGATAACCTCCTCCATGTAATGAGTTATAAGGACTATAGTTATCTTCTCTACGTCGTTAAGCGCTCTCGCAGCCCTTATAACCTCTTTTCGACCATTGGGATCAAGCATGGCTGTAGGTTCGTCAAATATGATGCACTTAGGATGCATTGCAATGACACCTGCAATTGATACCCTCTGTTTCTGGCCTCCGGAAAGATGATTAGGCGAAGATTTCCTGAACTGAAGCATTCCGACAGTTTTAAGGCTCTCTTCAACTCTCTCCCAGATTTCCTCTGTAGGAACACCCATATTCTCCGGTCCAAAGCCAACGTCTTCTTCGACAACCTGACCAATTATCTGATTGTCAGGGTTCTGAAAGACCATACCCGCTTCCTGACGGATATCCCAAAGGTGTTCGTCATCTTCGGTATTCATCCCATCTACAAATACCTCACCTTCAGTGGGATATAAAAGAGCATTAAAATGTTTGGCAAGAGTGGATTTACCGGAGCCGTTATGCCCCAAAATAGCAATAAATTCTCCGGGCTTAACCTCCAGATCAACTCCGTCTACCGCTCTTGTTATGCCCTCAACGTTTCCTTCTTCGTCTCTTCTGATATATTCAAATACAAGTTTCTCTGTCTTTAGCATTTTTCCCATAATAAACTTCAATAACAAAGTAATTTAATCAGCAATAGTTAGTTTACTAAAAAAGCGGCATAAATACAAGATTATGCCGCTTTTTAAAACTATTCCAACTATGACACTATTGAGTTTTTTCAGCCCGTCTTTTAAGCTTCTTCTTATTCTCGTACATAAGGGCGTCTGCCTTGGCAAAAACAGCTTCTACTTTCTTATCATCTTCATATCTGGCCATTCCTGCAGCTATTACAACGGCATCGTTTTTGATGTTCTCCTCGTTGGTCTTTTCCCAAACCTGCATTATCTTATCAACATATTGATAGCTATTTCCCTGTATGATTACTGCAAATTCATCGCCGCCTATTCTGAATACCGGACAATGCCTGAAAACATCGCAGATAATCTTGCAGCCCTTTTGTATGAACTCATCTCCGGCCTTATGTCCCAAAGTATCGTTGACATTCTTGAGTCCATTTATATCCAGTACAACCATTGCAAATTCCGGAGCTGTGCCCTCTTTTATCATCTTATCTATCTGATTTTCGATATTTGCATAGGCATGCTTGTTCTTTACTCCGGTCAAAGCATCTACATTAGCCTCATTACGTGCCCTGATGAGTTTAGCTTCAGCTTCCTGCTCACGCAATACCTCATCTGTAATGTCGCTGGTACCTATGATAATCTGCTTTCCATCTGTTTCTTCGATATATGATGCTTTGAGCCTGAAATGCCTTAGTTCAGAACTTACTATAACACGATAGTTCAGATTGAATGCTCCATTCTTCTCAAGCTGCTCTATTATATTTTTCTTATTGAACTGCTCCAGGACATAATCCAGATCTTCAAGATAAGCAAATTTCTTTCTGGATTCAGCAAAGCGCTCAAAGAAATCCTCTCCTTCCATTCCAATGGTGTACTGGTCAAACTCATGATTTGTGGCACATCTGATGTAATGATCGGTTTTAGGATCCACCACAAAAATAGATACATAATTGCCGGCAAGAGCCGCAAGCCTTGAATATGTCTTGTTCTCCTCGGTAATCCTCTCAATATGCTCCTTTTCTTTCATCTGTGCATTGATATTACTAATGCCTATGATAATGCTGTTGCCCTTCATCTTGATGCGAACAACCTTCATGTGCACATATATTGGCTCCCCATCCTTATATATCCTATAAGAAAGAGTAAATACGCCATCTTCATCCAGAGCTTTTTCAACCTTTTCCTTGGTGAATCTTTCTATAAAGAATTCCCTGTCCTCTTCATAAACAACAATTTGCGCATTATCTTTTGACTGGGCAAAAAAGTCTTCTCCATGCTTTTCTATCGCAATATTGTCGTAGGTATCACCGGAGCCATATTCTATGTATTTTTCCGTATCCAGATCCACATAAAAAAGATCAATATAGTCAGAAGACAGTGCCTGCGCGATATAAGTGTAAGTAAGGTCTTCGGCCCCTCTGTCCTCGTTTATACCAAGTATTGCTACAGCCAGTGCCCTTACATCTGTCACCGGATTTATTGCCACGCGGCGAATCAGTATATGAATAATGGTTCCATCAACGCTTCTCTCATCCATGATGACTCTTTTGCCATCTTTGCCGCATTGAACCAAAGCTTTGCAAAAAGCTGAGCCACGCATTTTCTTCACGTTTTCAATCACAGCCGGGGCATTCATATCATTGCCTTTGAAATTTCTGAGGAAAAAATTCTTGTATGGCTTATTTGCCCTGGAAATCCAGAAATCCGTATCATTGGTCTCCATGATAGCCATAGGCAATGTATCAAAATAGTTGCCTACAATGTCTTCATTCCCATCAGCAGACATATGGAGGTCGTACAGACTAATTCTGCCTATAGTAGTGTAATAATCCGATTCAGCAGGATTTTCGAAACCAATCTGATTTCCGGCTTTATAGCGTTCAAACAATGTTGTTATGGAAATAGGTTTACAATAGTGGAATCCTTGAAGTTTAGTACATCCGACTTCCTTTAAAAACTCTACCTGCTCAACAGTTTCAACGCCCTCAGCTACCGTCTCAATACCAAGAGCACAGGCCATCCTTATAAGCTCAGTCATGATGATCTTACTGGAATCGCCGTTGTCAAAATTCTTCATAAACTGCATATCCAGTTTGATAGTATCAAAACTGATTTCCTGAAGTATCTCGGGTGAAGAATATCCGCTTCCATAGTCATCCATCCATACCTTAAAGCCCAGATTGTGGAAGCGTTCTACCTGACCTTTCATGTACTCAACATCTGTTCCGATGCCACTTTCCGTTATTTCTATAGTCAGTTTTTCATGTTCAATACCGGCTTCATCTACAAGTTTGGTTATTTCATTTACAATATCACAGATATTAAAATCAACTCTGGAGATATTGACGGATTCCGGAACCACATATAATCCCTTTTGGGCCTGTTCTTTCATCTTTTCCAGAATAATTTTTGTCACGCATAGATCCAGCTTATAAGTAAGCTTCGCATCCTCCAGAATAGGTACAAAAACAGTAGGTAGTATAATCCCTCTTTCAGGATCATCCCACCTTGCCAAAGCCTCTTCATCACTAACTCTTCCGTTGGCAGCACGAATTATAGGCTGATGATATACCTTGATCCAGCCTTCCTCTATCGCCCTGTCAATGTTTGTTATTATGTACTCCCTGTCCTCCGAGGCCTTTAACATTGCTTCGTCAAAGTAACTAATACTCGACAGATAATTATCCCTAATGGCATCACAGGCTCTTTTTGCCATATCGCATGCTATACTGGCGTTAACAATATGACCGGGATCTCTGTATACCCCAACCTTAACAGGCAGATTTTTTCCTTCATTTATCTTTTTTGCTTTGCCAAGGAACTGATCCAGTCTCTCTTCCATTCCCTCTTCATCGGTATAAGCGCAGAAATGGTCTCCACTGAGCCTTCCGCAATTGTCCATGCCGAATTCCTTACCCAGCAGCCTGGAAAACTCCACCAGAAGCTTGTCTCCTTCTGCAAATCCATATTTTTGGTTAAATCCCTTCATTCTACAGAGGTCAAAAAAAAGCATGCATGGCTTTTTTCCCTCATTAAGCATTTGATCCCTGCCATTTTGAGCAAGTTCAAAGAAATGTGCCATACTAGGAAGGCCTGTAAGATAATCATGATTAAAAAGATGCAGCTGTGTTCTCTCGTTAACAGCCCTGGATATACTATTTGTAAAAGAGTCTGTGTCATCACCTTCGATATAGGGTCCTTCGTCAGCAAACCACGAATTCATCAGGCGTACGCCATTATCCTTATAGATATTTACACCATGAAAACGAAAAACTCTGTAACTACCATGTGCTTTACGACGGTATATAGTCTTTACTTCTTCCTTATCAATTGAAAGGCGCTTTACCATATCAGCCAACCTGACAACATCATCCGGATGACAGCTATCATACATGTCCTTATTCATAACTGAATAGGCTTCATCAAGGTTCTTATATCCAAAAAGGTCACTAAGCCCTTTGGTGATTGCAATCGTTACTACTTTGCCATCAACATATTGAAAGACACCAAAAGGAATTCTGCTGTTCTCTATTAGTTTTTGTTCTGCGTCACTATACTTGAATTTGGCCATTACTGCCTCCATATCCAAAAAGAGCCAAATAGAAAGCCTATTATTTCATGGTAATACATATAATATTTTATCGGTTTGTCGTCTATTATTCAATTTTTGAAATATTAAATCTTCATAACCAAATTATTATGATAAAATCTTTCATATATGCAGAGTTTTTTCCTGCATTTATCTTTATTTGGGAGAATTAGTATGGATAAGAAGTACATAAAGGATTTTGGCCTGTTACTTGGCCTTGTAATCATTGTGTCTATTATTGCAAGATTCATGGCAAGAGGCGAGACCCTTGAAGAATATGAGAAAAACAGGAAAGCTGATTCAGGTGCTACCATTTCTGCAAGTGGCGAGGAAAGCTCTGTTAACTTAGAGACAGTTGATGTCGAATCAGAAAATGACGAATTGAAAGGCACAAATTTGAAAGACGAAAAATCGGAAATGTCAAAAAATACTGAATCTGCAACTGATTCCGTTACAGATAAGACTAAAGATGACGTGGAAGATATTGCAAAAGGCGCAGATGACGCCAATGTCATTTCAGGAGAAAAAAATACACAGCCCGTTGATTCTGAATCGAATGATAGCGAGCAATCTGATGAACCAACAAGTTCAGACAGAATCTCTATCGCTAGCAGCTTCTACTATGAGCCGCTTTCCGATGAAACAATAAATAGGATCACCGGAATTTCTTATGTGGAAAACGATAATATAAGTCTCGAAGAACTAAGATATTGCAGCCTCCTATATAATGACTTTGATAACAATACGCAAGTCGGAGAACTTATCTGCAACGAAAAGATTGCTCAGGATATTATAGAGATTTTTTACGAACTTTATACCAGTGGATACCAGATTGAGAGCATTAAACTGATTGATGAATTCGGCGGTGATGACACTGCTTCAATGCTGGCAAACAACACCTCTTGTTTTAACTACAGGGTCGTAGAAAACACCACCCGCTTGTCCAACCATGCCTACGGTCTTGCCATCGACATCAATCCTTTTTACAATCCCTATGTTACATTTGGCAAAGATGGAAGCACCCATATTTCGCCGGAAGGAAGCGAAGCTTATGCTGACAGGAGCGCTTCTTTCCCCTATAAGATTGATGAAAATGATCTTGCCTACAAATTATTCAAGCAACATGGCTTTAAATGGGGTGGTGACTGGAATTCAGTAAAGGACTACCAACACTTTGAGCGTCCAAATTGAGCCATGCGCTTTCGAAAGTGGATTTATGCGTTGGGAGCTTGCTCACATAAGCATATATTCACTTTTGAAAGGATACGGCGAATGCCGTACAACGAGGAATTTTGCAACGCAAAATTTCGAGTGGAGCGATGGCGCATAAAAAAAGGATATGGCTTATGCCATACCCTTTTTTAGTAAGCTTATTGTATTAAACGAGCTCAAGTACAACCATCATAGCTGCATCGCCTTTTCTCTGGCCGATCTTGATCATACGAGTGTAACCACCCTTACGATCAGCATACTTAGGACCATACTCATCGAAAAGCTTTGCTACAAGGTCAACTTCCTTTGTGTTCTTCTTTCTTCCTGCGTTCTCTTTAGGAACTTCAGTTACAGGGTAAAGAGTCTTGAGGAGCTGACGTCTTGCGTGCATACGTGAAGGAAGATCCTTCTTGATTTCCTTCTTAACAGTTGTGAACTTTGTAACCTTCTTACCGTCAACAACTTCCTTTACTCTCTTGCCGTCTTTGTCCTTCTCAGGAACCTTGCAATCAACAGTAAGAGTCTCGTAGTTGTCCTTCTCCTTAGCTGCAAGAGTGATCATAGGCTCTACGATCTTCTTGATTTCCTTAGCTCTTGCCTCTGTTGTGATAATCTTTCCGTTGTAAAGAAGTGCTGTTACCTGGTTACGAAGAAGTGCTCTTCTAGGTTTTGTTGCTTTTCCAAGCTTTCTGTACATTGCCATTTTAAATATTTCCTTTCTCATTTGCGAGGTTCCCCTCGCAGTGGTACATCAAAGGATGCGCATCGGACTTATTCCTTAGATGCTGTTAATGATCCATTATGAGAATCCACCTCAGTACACATCGGTTTTACCGTCAGCGGATAATCCATCCGTGATTACTGCTCGCCATCCTGTCTAAGTGAAAGTCCAAGCTCGTCAAGCTTTGCAAGAACTTCCTCAAGGGACTTACGTCCAAGATTACGAACCTTCATCATATCGTCAGAAGTCTTGTTAGCAAGCTCCTGAACAGTATTGATGCCAGCTCTCTTCAGGCAGTTGAATGAACGAACTGAAAGCTCAAGTTCATCAATTGACATCTCGAGAACTTTGCCCTTCTCGTCATCTTCCTTCTCAACCATAACTTCTGCAGTCTTGGCATTCTCTGAAAGATCGATGAAGAGGCTAAGATGCTCACTAAGAACCTTAGCTGCAAGGCTTACTGCCTCGTCTGGAGCAAGTGTTCCATCTGTGTGAACATCAAGTGTTAATTTATCAAAGTCAGTAACCTGACCTACACGAGTATTCTCTACAGTTACATTTACTCTCTCTACAGGTGTGTAGATAGAATCGATTGCGATCACACCGATTGGAAGATCGCCTGATTTATTCTTGTCAGAGCTTACATAACCTCTTCCCTTTGTGATGGTGAGCTCCATGTAGAGCTTAGCATCCTTTCCGGAAAGTGTAGCGATAACCTGATCAGGATTCATGATCTCTATGTCCTGGTCAACCTGAATATCGGAAGCCTTTACAACGCCCTCGCCATTGAACTCAATATAAGCAGTCTTAGGCTCGTTTGTATCAGAAGAATTCTTGATAGAAAGGTTCTTAATATTCATGATGATCTCAGTTACGTCTTCCTTTACTCCAGGAATAGAACTGAACTCATGCAGTACGCCTTCGATTTTGAC
>JAFPVA010000322.1 GCA_017413105.1 Butyrivibrio sp.
CTTCTGTTTTGATATTACCTGTTGCCTGATAATCAGTTTTCTCCTTTTCTACATGTTTTTCTACTATTCCGGCAAAAAATCCGCCTGTCCCTGCGCCGCCACTGCTCAAATCCTTTTGATAGCTGTAATTTGAATTAGAATAAACATCACTACTTGCTATCTTCATATGCTGTTCACCTCATAAATTAGCGCATTTGAGTTCTAAAACCATCTTGAGAACATTGATGACAAGAATGAATTACCATATCCTCCAAAACTACTATAACCACCCAAAATGTTTCCGGTATTGTATCTGCCATTAGATCCATAAATGCCCGTATTCATTGAATATCTGCTCGAGGTGATGGCTGCTTGCGATGTTAAAGATGCATTGTTTCTAAGCCTTTGTCCGAATGATCCGGCTCCTCCCAATGTCTTTTTTACAGTAGCCTTGTCTGCTCCTTTTAATATATCCTCATCTACAGATAGCTCTCCTGTCTTTGAGTTGTAACCTATTCCTATCTTTTTGAGGTCTGACACATTATTAAGTGCATCTTCTCTCATCCATCCAGCTCTGTTTCTAACTGAGGTGCTTGTAGTGTTTCTTGCTCCACTGTTGACATCATTGTAACCATCCACAAAATTCTTTACAGTTTTAAGCAGCTGGTCTGTGTTCTTTTCTTCATAAATCTCACTGTTTGCAAGTTTCTTACCGGCGCTTTCTACCTTTACAGCTCCATCAGCAACCTTCTGATCAGACATATATGCACTATTGTATGTGCTGTTATATGCGTTATTCATAGCTTTCACGGTATTGGCACTTAATCCAAAATAGCTATTATTTATAGCGCCTGATGTTCGTGATGTGCTCCTTGTACCTGTAGTCCTGCTGCGGTTATTAATATTTGACGTTCCGTGTCTGTTCCAAATACTGGAGGCTCCGCCTATCCTGCTAGTCAGGACATCAAAATAGTTTTGCCCAAAATTCATAAAAACACCTCCTGAGTAGAGCACTTGACGAGGTTCTTCCCGAGTCTAGTGCGAACCATACCTGTGCACTTAACAAGGTACTGTCGAGTTTAGTGCAGCAGGTAGTTTCTGTTCCATATCAAGTATCGTCTATGACCGGAGGAGGTTAAATAGCTTTGACACGAACGGACCTTTTTATGTAATGAATAGTCAGTTTTTCTTCTGCAGCATTACCTTAACCTTAAAAACCTTATTATCAGAATTGATATCCACAGCTCCAAGATATTTATCTGCGATTCCCATGACGCTCTTTAACCCAAGCCCATGCCTATCTGTGTCAGAATCCATTTTCTTTGTACTGATGATGCTATCATCAGAAGCACGCTTCAATTTTCCGTCAAACGAATTCTCTATTTTTATCAAGTAAAAGTTATCCTTTTGTTCCCCAATAAGTCTGATAAACCTATCATCCTCCGCCACGGTTAGTACTCCATCCAAAGCGTTATCTATAAGATTATTAAGAATAATCCCCATATCCAAAGCACTGATACCATTGTCATCAGGGAAAAGAAATTCTGACTTAAAATCGCAGTTCATGCTACCTGCCTGGGCTGCAGCCTCATTTATGACAGCATCCGTAACCGGATTATTTGTCGCATACTGCATAGCTTCTGAGCTAAGCTCAATGTCCATTTCCCCAAGAAATTCTTTCGCATCGCTTATCCTGTCTTTTTCCAAGAAGCTCTTAAGAATCATGAGTTTGCCTGCCATGTCATGACGAAGTGTCCTTATACGTTCATGGTACTTTTCAGTGTATTCAATTTTTTTCCTGATAAACTCCTGCTCCTGAAGCTGTTCCTGGAGCCGCAGGTCCTCTTCTTTAAGTCTCCTGTAGCGCTGCCAAGTAGCAATTGCACTCATCTCCCCGATAAAAATCAGCACAGCCAGAATTGGAAGAGTAAATCTAAGATCCTGTTTCTCGTCCAGCAATACAAAAACTTCTTTATCAAGCGGCACAACCATAACTTCTACAATTATGTAACAGATAATGTATGACACCGCGGAAAATATAGATAAATATAACGCTTCAGTCCATGACATATCATACTTGACTGTACATATTTTCCTAGTAACGTAATATTCCAGAAATAGCAAAACAGCAAAAAATATAACCTGCAAAATCATCAGTATAAACATCCAGTTCCATAGATATTCCACGGCGCCTTCCCTTGAATAATCTATAGCTGCTGTAACATAATCTGAAATACTGTTGAAAACGGCAAAATTTATCAAATGCCATACGTAGAATACGTTCTGCCAGAGAAAGAAGACAAA
>JAFPVA010000323.1 GCA_017413105.1 Butyrivibrio sp.
CCGCAACATTTTTTAGCTACTTTGTCAAGCGGTTTTTCAAAAAAAACGCAAAAAAACAGAGGTTTTTACACCTCTGTTTGAAGAAACTATTTAATTATTGAAAACGGGAACAGGGGAGTACTGTTATCTAAATGACATTGGAACCGTCCCCCCGTTCCACTTTATGATTCAAGTACACACTTCCTGAATTCCTTAAGGTCAGCAAACACGCCGTCTGCAAGCATCTGAGCTCCGAGATTACCAATTGCAGTTGCTTCGCCGGGACCTGCGTTTACTCTTTTCCCGGTTTCAAGAGCTGTAAGTTCGTTGAGATAAACTGCATTGGAACCACCACCTACAATGTAGATGCAGTCAAAGTTCTTGCCGGTTATCTTTTGGATTTCTTCAGTAGCCTCTTTGTAGCACACAGCAAGGCTCCTGTAGATGACCTTGGCAAGCTCTCCCGGCGTCTTTGGAATCTGCTGTCCGCTCTCCTTGCAGGCCTTTTGGATCTCAGCAATCATTGAATCCGGATTGAGAAACCTCTGGTCATTGGCATCTACAAGGCTTTCTATCGCCTCCTCTTTTGCCTTGGCGCAAAGAGCGGCAAAAGAATAATCGTCTCCGGAACTCTTTCCCGGATAATCAAAGCCTTCCTCCAGTTCCTTCTTAACGGACTGTATCATCCAAAGTCCCATGATATTCTTAAGGAATCTGTATCTCTTATTGTAGCCGCCTTCATTGGTGAAGTTGGCCTTTCTGGCTTCTTCACTGCAGTTTGGCTCGAAAAGTTCGCACCCCATGAGGGACCAGGTTCCGGAAGAAATATACAATGTATCTTCCTTGGTTGACGGAACACTCATGACCGCAGAACCGGTATCGTGGGTAGCCGGAAGAACAACATTGCATTCAAAGCCGACTTTCTGCGCAATATCGCTCTTTAGCGGACCGACAATTGTCCCGGGCATCGAAAGCTCACCGAACAGTTCATCGGGAAATCCCAGTTTCTGAATAAGCTCATGATCCCAGTCTCCGGACTTTGCATCAAGAAGCTGCGTTGTGGAAGCATTGGTATACTCCTGCTTCCTTACACCGGTCAAAAGAAAATTGAAATAATCCGGTATCATCAAAAGAGTCCGTGCCTTTTTGAGGTTTTCAGGCTCTTTTACCTTAGTAGACATAAGCTGATAAATGGTGTTAAAGATTGCCTTCTGGATTCCGGTCCTGCCGTAAAGTTCTTTCTCCGACAAAACCTTGTACACCTCTTCATCCATTCCGGCAGTTCTGCCATCCCTGTAGGCAAAGCAGTCCCCGATGAGCCTGTCATCTTTATCAAGAAGAACATAGTCCACGCCCCAGGTATCAATGCCCATGGTAGCAGGGATTTTCCCGAGCTCCTTGCACTTCTTCATTCCTTCGATGATCTCGCCAAAAAGCCTCTCCGTATCCCAGACCTTATGGCCATTCTTATCATCCATTCCGTTAAAAAATCTGTAGACTTCCTCCAGAACAATCTTTCCATTTTCAACATGTCCCAGAATATGTCTTCCTGAAGACGCCCCAATATCTATCGCTAAGTAATATTTCATTTTACTTCCCTTCCCCTAATTGAACAATCCTGCATCCCCTTGTCACGAGCAAAAATCAGAGTTCCCCAATAGTACTGCTCTTTTTCTCGTAAAGGAAGTCCTCGCTGATATGCACTCCGAAAGGTACATTCAAAGCTCTGAAATCATCAGGCTCTATGGTCTGTCTCTTTTTATCTGTCATGGACATAACCTTCACAAGGATCTCTGCAGCCTTCTCTACGGTATGCATAAGGCCAAAAGTGATGTCAAAATCTGTTCCGCAGGCAAACATGCCATGATGAGCCCAGATTGCAACATCCTGCTTCTTCATGATCTCAGAAGTAGCAACCGCAATCTCTCTTCCTCCAGGAACCATCCATGGAACAATACCGATGCCCTCAGGGAAAACAATGGGACACTCTGTTGCCATCTCCCAGATTTCTCTGGTAAATACTTTTCCGTCAAGTGGCAGTACAAATGTAAGAGCAATAGTATTTGCCGGATGGCAGTGATAAACAACTCGGATGTTTCTGTCTCTCTTTTTGCAGACCTCAAGGTTCATAAGGTGTGACGGCAGCTCAGAGGTTGGTCTTCCACCCTCTGTAAGTCCCCAGACAATCTTGTACTTCTCGCCATTTAGATCAACTCTGATAATGCATACATTGGCAGCAGGGTCAATCTCCACGTTTCTGAAGTACTTGCCGGAACCGGTTACCATGAAGTATTCTCCTGCAAGCTCAGGCACAGAAGTACCGATTTCCTTCCATTCTCCTGACTCATCAAGATCATCCTTTACGGATTCGATTTCCTCATCCTTTATCCTATAGCTTAAGTTTCCGCCATTTCTCTCATGCCATCCCTGGTAAAATCCATCAACGCACAGGCGGCAAAAGCCCTGTGCAAATTTTGCATCCAAAACCTTCATCGATCATTTATCTCCTTTTTTATTTCATATAATTCTAATAATGCAGCCACACTCTTTTATCATGTTCTCAAGCCCTCTTTGTAAGCACTTCCTTCTCGTACTTCACACACTCAGAAAACCAATCCTCTTCCAGTGCCACGCCGTTCTTTTCGCAGTAGTAATTCCAAACATCTCCGAAAGGCATCATCTTAAGCTGCTCTGTCAAAGACATAAGCTCTGTAAAATTGCAGGAATCCTGAAGCTCTGTCATTTTTCCCATTGGCTGAAGTTCTGCATACATAAGAGCCTTAAGGAAGTTTCTCATACCATTGGTCCAGGCAGAAATTCTGTTTATACTTGCATCAAAATAGTCCATGCCGATGTAGAATCTGTCGGCTCCGCATCTTACGATCTCCTGAGCCAGGTCTTTTGCATCATCATTAAAGAGTACAACATGATCTGAATCCCAGCGAACAGGGCGGGATACGTGAAGAGCCATCTTATCATTGAAAAGAAGCATTGAGCTGAGCTTGTCTGCTACGTTCTCTGTTGGATGGAAGTGTCCTGTGTCGATAAGGCACATAACATCGTTCTTTGCTGCATAGTTCATGTAGAACTCGTGACTTCCAACTGTGTAAGACTCTGCTCCGATGCCGAATACCTTGGACTCAACAGCAATTGCAACCTTGCTCTTGTCATAATCTATAGAAAGAATCTGATCCAGTGAATCCTTAAGTCTTGCTCTTGGAGCCCTTCTGTCTCCCGGAATGTCCTTAAGTCCGTCAGGAATCCAGATGTTCATCATACAAACCTGGCCGGTCTCTTCTGCAAAAAACTCAGATATCCTGATGCAGGCCTGACCATGTCTTATCCAGAACTTGCGGATTTCCTCATCTGCTGATGAAAGAGTTGCCACCTCTGACTTTGGATGGCTGAAATATGTGGGATTAAAGTCAACTCCAAGACCTCTCTCTTTTGCAAACTCAGCCCATTTTTTAAAGTGCTCAGGCTTAAGTTCGTCCCTGTCAGCCCACTGTCCATCCTCAAATATCGCATAGGATGCATGAAGGTTGATCTTGTGTTTTCCCGGAACAAAGCTGAAAGTCTTGTCCATATCGGCCATGAGCTCCTCAGGAGTTGTTGCCTTATATGGATAATTTCCCGTTGTCTGGATACCACCTGTAAGAGGTCCCTTCTGGTCAAAACCTGTTACATCATCTCCCTGCCAGCAGTGCATGGAGAGCTTTATCTTGGAAAGCTCCTCAAGAGCCTTCTCTGTATCCACTCCAAGCTTTGCATAGCGTGCCTTTGCTTCTTCATATCTCTCTGCTACATTCATATCTTTTCCCCTTCCTTCTCTTAAATATTTCTTTTCTTACTTATAACACAGCCAGCTCCGTTACAAGCAACTATCACAAGTTCCTCGCTTGACCAGCTGTTCGTTCCATAGTGCTTATCATGCAAGCATTAACACTTTATGACCGTTTGACACTGTCATCATATATTTACAGTTTAAAAGAAGCCCCGGAAAAAGATAAGGTCTGCTCCTTACAAATTTTACGTCCTTTCTTGCAATTTTATCCAACTTAAAATATCATAGGAGCATGAATACAAAAATCCTTGAAACCCTAGAAAAAATCACAGATGAAGAGCGTGCGATCCTAAATGGTGAGGAGCATATTAATAGAGACCTTTATTACAGTTCTGAGAAAAAGAGCTCTAAGAGTGACGAGATAGATTCTGCAAGAGTCCTGCAGGACGGCAAGCTCATCGACATGAGACCCCATGTAAGATTCATCCATTTCCCACTCCACACCCACAACTACGTGGAGTTTATCTATATGTGTCAGGGAGAGACTGTGCACATCATTGACGGGCAGCGAATAACCCTTAAGCAGGGGGACCTTCTTTTCATGAACCAGCATGCCAAACAGGAAATACTGCCGGCAGGTGAACATGATATAGCCATCAACTTCATGATCCTGCCCCAGTTCTTTGAGACTGCCTTCACCATGCTTGAAAATGAGGCCAGTCCTCTTAAGGACTTTCTTGTAAGCTGTCTTACCAAAAAAGATCTTGGGGGAAATTTTCTCTATTTCAATGTGGCACAGATACCACAGATTCAGAACATTATGGAGAACCTCATCTGGAACATGCTTGAGGGCTCAGATGATGGCGGAAACAGGATGATCAATCAGGTGACCATGGGTCTTTTGTTCCTTAATCTTATAGAACACGCCGATACCCTTAAGGTATCCCGCAAATCCTACGATCAGGAGCTTGTTGTGCGTCTATTACAGTATATTGAGAGTGACTACCGTGATGCCTCCCTCCATGCTTTTTCGAAGAGGATAAAAGAGGACGAGTATGTCCTCTCACGTATGTTAAAGAAAAATACCGGCAGCACTTTTAAGGAACTGCTTCAAAAAAAGCGCCTGACAAAAGCCTGTGAACTATTAAAAAACACAGACATATCCATAGCGGATATATCTGTGCTTGTAGGTTACGATAATACAAGCTTCTTCCACAGGCTCTTTTTGCGGACCTATGGTGTCAGCCCAAGACAGTACAGATTTTTGTCGGGGGAGGCACAACGATGAAAGCATATCAGGAGCAGACAATCCTTGAAACAGGCTCCAAGCTTGCTATATAATTGGTACTTCTTCCACTAAAGATTTAATATATTTCAAAAATCCGGCATCGCCAAAACAGCGATACCGGATTTTTTATTTCTTACTTATTGGATAATTCTTTTATCAGACTGATTGCAGCATTTTTTGCTGTATTATTTACGCCAAATCCGTGTCCTGCTCCATTTACAGGATATAACTTGGCATTACTCATGGTTTTTACTGCTTTCTGGGAAACAGAAAGCGGAACCAAGTCATCAGCAGTCCCATGTACCAAAACAGCTTTTCCCTTGAAATTGCTCATAACTTTATAAATATCAAATTTCACCAGATCTTGAAAATACTTACGACTCAATGTGCAGCCCAGGAAATTCACCCTATCCGGAATCCAGCCAAACTGAAGCATTAACTTAATTGAATCATTCTGAAGGTTATAAGCAGGGTACAGGGCAATAAGTCCCTTTACATCATTAGGTCTTGTGCCTGCAATATATGTGGCAACAAAGCCTCCCTGGCTCTCTCCCATTACAAACATTCTTTTTTCATCTACATAGGAAAGTGATCTGATACCGTTGAAGACAATATTGAAGTCATTAGCTTCGGTAAGTACAGACATATCTGTCATACTGCCTCCGCTCTTAATGTTATTTCCGCCGCCTATAAAGTCAAAAACATAGGCAACAACACCCATTGATGCCAGTTCTTTGGCAAATGCCTTTGCATAGTTGCAATTTGCATTAAATCCATGAGCAATGATGATGCCCGGGAAAATTCCTTCCCCTACAGGACGATAGATCTCACCGTAGATCTTCTTGCCATCTCTCCAGAACTCCTTCACGATCATCTGGGTTTTCCAGGTCTTCTCTCCAACCTTAACCTTTGCAGGAGTTGTAGACTTTGTTGTAGTCGTAGACTTGGTTGCAGTAGTTCCGGAAGTTGTCTTTGTAGCTGTTGAAGCTTTTGCAGTTGAAGTCTTTGTTGTAGCCGTCGTATTGGCTGCTGTAGTTGTTGTCTTGCTTACAGTTCCGCTCTTTGCTGTGGTGGCAGTTCCGCCGGCTTCATAGGTCGCTGCCGTAACAGCAAAGCTCTCCTGGCTTACTGTAGCCACTCTTCCGCTTCCGCTTACCAGCATCAAAGCTGCAAGCGCACATACTAATCCCGTTTTTTTCATACGTTTTTCTCCTCTCCATAAAAAATTGTTTCAAACTTTTCTGGCAACATGAATATTATTACACAATTATTTAGAATATTGCAACATTTTTGTAATAAAGTATCGTAAAATATGTTTTTTTGGAAATTCTCGAAATAATTATACAATTCAAAAAATGCCAAAAATTACCGGTATCACCTCATTTCACTGAAGTGATACCGGCTTAATTACACTTTAAACCTTAAAACAACTGCCTCCCACAAACTCTCTGCATATTGAGTTTCTTGGCAGCATTGAACTGTCTACGCTTACAAAATAGTCCAAAAACTTAAGCAGACGTTTTGCCTCATAATACTCAGGCTCGTCCTTTCCAATGGAGAAAAGAAGAGGCTCAGCATAGGGTTTTATTACTGCCAGCTCGTAGATCTGAGCAGAGTTGAACATCTCATCCGCATCCTCCTGGAACGGGAAGATATTTGCCTCCTCTCCTGCTCTTACAGACCCCCACATGCTGATGGTTCTTTTGGCAGATGCGCCTCTGGTCCTGGCATCACGGACTATCCTTCTAAGGAGTCTTCCGTCTGTTGTGGCTATTCTGTTGTGATTGTCTATATTAAGTGTTGTAAGGGCGCTAATGTAGATCTTAAACTTTGACTCAGCAGGAAGTGCATAGCTCATTTTCTCATTAAGACCATGGATTCCTTCTATGACAAGTACATCATTCTTGCCAAGCTGCATGAACTCGCCGTTCATTTCTCTTTTGCCTGTGACAAAGTTAAATTCTGGCATTTCAACTCTCTCGCCGTTTAAGAGTCTTGTCATATCCTGATTAAAGCGCTCTACATCAAGAGCCTCAAGGCATTCGAAGTTGTAGCTTCCATCCTCGTTAAGCGGTGTGTCCTCCCTGTTGACAAAATAGTTGTCAAGGCTTATTGGGTGCGGCACAAGACCATAGGTGCGAAGCTGGATTGAAAGTCTGTTGGCAAAGCTGGTCTTTCCCGAGGAGCTGGGTCCTGCGATCATAACAAACTTTACATCTATCCTGTTGAATATCTTTCTTGCGATATCTGCAATCCTGCTCTCCTGGAGCGCCTCCTGTACAAGCATCATCTCATTGATCCTGCCGGCGCAAACCATATTGTTAAGGTCGCCCACATTGTCAATTCCCATCATACTGCCCCAGTCACTTGACAGCATCATGGTATTAAAGTATTTTTCTCTTGGCTCTGATACTATAAGCTTGTCAGGCTCTGCCTTTGTTGGCAAAGTTATGTAGATACCATCGTGATACTTCTCAATCTTATACTTATCGATATATGAAGTATTAGGCAGCATATATCCAAAGAAATAATCATAAAAATCGCCAAGCTTATAGATATTTATCTCTGAGCTTCTGCGATATCTAAGGAGTGCTACCTTATCCTCCATTCCCTGCTTTTTGAATAGTTCTATGGCATCATCAAGAGGATACACCTTCTTGGTAATAGGAATGCGTTCCTTTACCAGTTCACCAAATCTGTCAGATATCTTCTGTACCAGTTCATCCGATGGCATAATACCCTTAATGGTACAAAAATAGCCGTTTCCGATAGTGAATTCCACTTTTACCTCAGCGGGATTCTTAGTTCCGGTCACATCACGAACAGCCTTTATCAGGATCATAATGGCAGTTCTGCGCATTGTCTCAAACCCAATGCTGTCTGAAAAAGTAACAAAAGTAAGCTCTCCGTCCTTTTTAACAGGCTTCATCAGCTCACGGATCTTGCCATTAAAAATAACTGCAGCAATCCTGTACTTGTACTGAGCCTGAAACTCTTTTGCTATTTCTTCAAAGGTTGTGCCCTTCTCGTACTCCCTGCTGATACCATTTATTGTAACTATAGGCATATATCTGCCCCCCATGATAAATTTTTATTATATATTAAGCAAAATACCTTAGCACCGTTTCTAATTCATAGCTGTCATTTTTAACCTGTAAAATACGCTCCCTGTGCTCATCCTCGCTTAAGTTCTTAAGGATTGACCTGCTCACTTCCAGCCCGTGTTCACAGTACTTCTTAAGGAGTTTATCTTTCCTAAGGATATTTATCTCTCCAAAACGGTTACAAATGTTTAAAGCTATGTCCCTGTTGCACTCATTAACTCTCATGAGCTCATTTATTGCCCCGGATAAATAGTCCGTGCTTTTCTGCGAAAAACAGATTCTCATAGGAAAATAATATTTCCCGTCCTCAAAGACAATTTTCTCATCCAGAATACTGTATCCCTTCTCTCTGATATAGCTTCTGAATTCACTCAGCTCTGACTGAGGCTGCAATATAGCACGCTCTATTCCAAGGGTCCTGGGATTTCCTTCCTCAAGAATCCTCATCATGAGCTTTCCGCCCATACCTGCGATTACAAGGCTGTCTGCCTCGCCCTCCGACAGTTCTTTTAATCCGTCTGACAATCTGGTACTTATGGCGTTTTCAAGGCCATATTCCGAAATATTATCCCTCGCTCCGGAAAGAGGTCCCTTCCTCACATCCATGGCGATGGCAGCTGATGCAATGCCGCTCTGGACAAGGTAGATTGAAATATAGCCGTGGTCACAGCCAACATCTGCTACCCTAAAACCGGATTTTTTTTCCTTGCTAACATCCTGAGAATCACAGCTGCCATCTCCCAGCATTGTGGCAATGGTAATGAGTCTTTCGGACATTCTATCCGCAACAAGCGGTTTTACTGACTGACCGTTCATAGGCATCAGTCAAGATAATCCTTGAGCTTACGGCTGCGGCTTGGATGACGGAGCTTTCTAAGCGCCTTTGCCTCGATCTGACGGATACGCTCACGGGTTACATTAAACTCTTTTCCTACCTCTTCAAGAGTTCTTGCTCTTCCATCATCAAGACCAAAACGAAGTCTGAGTACCTTCTGTTCACGCTCTGTAAGAGTTCCGAGAACCTCAACCAGCTGTTCCTTAAGAAGTGTGAAGGCTGCCGCATCTGCAGGTACAGGAACGTTATCATCCTGAATGAAATCACCAAGATGTGAATCTTCCTCTTCACCGATAGGTGTTTCTAAGGATACAGGCTCCTGAGAGATCTTGAGAATCTCACGAACACGCTCAACAGGCATGTTCATCTCTTTTGCCACCTCTTCAGGAAGCGGCTCACGACCAAGCTCCTGGAGGAGCTGACGGCTTACACGGATGAGCTTATTGATGGTCTCAACCATGTGAACAGGAATACGGATAGTTCTTGCCTGGTCGGCAATAGCTCTGGTAATAGCCTGTCTGATCCACCATGTAGCGTAAGTTGAGAACTTGAAGCCCTTACGGAAATCGAACTTCTCAACAGCCTTGATAAGACCAAGGTTACCCTCCTGAATAAGGTCAAGGAAAAGCATTCCTCTTCCCACATATCTCTTGGCAATACTTACTACAAGACGAAGGTTTGCCTCTGCAAGACGCTTCTTTGCCTCATTTCCTTCATAAATAATTGCGTTGAGTTCCTTTATCTCAGCCTCTGAAAGCTTATGAGCCTCCTTGTCATCCTCAAGCTGCTTCTCTGCATCAGCGCCGGCCTCCATAGCCTTAGCAAGGTCAATCTCCTGATCTGCTGTAAGAAGCGGAACCTTACCGATTTCCTTGAGGTACATTCTTACAGGGTCCTCAATGCTGATACCATCCGGAACAGACAGATCGATATTCTCCATATCGACCTCGTCCTCATCTGTGAGGATCATGTCATCATCATCCGGAAGGACATCATCTATTTCTTCCTCAGAAACTCTAAGAACGTCAATTCCTGAATTCTCAAGAACTTCAAGGACGTTATCAAACTGGTCTTCATTTAAGTTGAGCTCAGCAAAAAAGTCGCTGATCTCTGCATATTCAAGAACGTTTTTCTTCTTCTTGGCAAGAGCAAGGATATCTTTTACTCTCTGGGCAAAGAGCTCCTTTGTTGCTGCGTCAAGCTCACCATCGTTTTCTGCAGGAGCTTCCTCAGTCTTTGCAGCCTTCTTGGAAGTCTTCTTAGCTGGCTTATCTTCTGCAAAAGGAACCTCTTCTGCTTCCTCAGCTGCCTTCTTGGAAGTTCTCTTGGTAGCAGGCTTCTTGGCAGTCTCATCGTCAGAAGCTGCCTTCTTGGACTTCTTTGCAGGCTTTTCTTCTACAGCAGAAACCTCTTCTGCTTCCTCAGCCTTCATAGAAGTTTTCTTTGCTGCAGTCTTCTTTACTGTTTCCTTTTCGGCTGCTGTCTCCTTGGACTTAGCAGCCTTTTTGAGCTCTTTTTCTTCAGTTACCTTCTTTGTAGTTTCTTTCTTTGCCATGTTTTCTATCCTTTTCTTATTATTTTCAGTCGTCAGGAGAAATGTCCATGTGGGCAAGCTTCTCCAGTTCTTTTTTTCCTTGTATCGTTTTGGTGAGAAAATCCGGATCGTCAGGTTTGAGTTCCTTCTTTATCCGCTCATATCCTGCCTGCTTGACTCCCACGATAATATCGTGAAAAGCCTTACGCCTTTGATCCTTTGTTTCTATCTCGATGAGGTTGGTGTTGAACATTTCAGCAACCTTGCTGTGTTCCTCCTCATCAGTAAAATGATCTAAGATCGCAGCCGGTGAAAAATTGCCGTTCTCAAGGCCCGTAAACAGTTCCAGCGCAACGTTCCTGTACAGGTCGTCGGAAAAATCTTCCGGCGAAACCCATCTTTTGACCTTTGGATATATTCCGGGCTCGTCTGTCATCCAGGTAAGAAGGAGCCTCTGGTTCTTCCTTGCTCCGTCCTCCGGGGACTTTTTACTTTGTATTCCCGATTTAGGTCTTTCGACAGGTTTGACCATTCCGACCCTGGCTGCATAGGATGCAACCAGTTTTCTAAGATCATCTATTGGTATATTATATTTGGCCGCCACAGCCTCGATGTAGTTTTCCCGCTCAAGGGCTTCCTCAAACTCGCACAGCTTCTGAGCAAGCTTTCTGTGAAACTCTGTCTTGGACTCGGGATCTGCCATGTTGTGCTGAGCTTCCATTATCCTGACTTCGAAAAAGAAGGTGCTCTCGGCGTTCCTGATTCTTTCCTCAAAGGCCTCTTTTCCCTCATTCTTGATGAATTCATCAGGATCCTTGTGTGGTCTTAAATCAAGTACCTTTCCCTTAAGGCCTGCTTCCTTCAGAATTCCTATGCCCCGGAGTGCCGCCTTGGTCCCGGCCTCATCACTGTCATAGGATAAGATCACCTCGTCGGTGTACCTTTTTAGTATCATGGCCTGCCCTGTGGTAAAAGCAGTTCCAAGAGATGCCACCGCCATGGTAAATCCTGCCTGATGCATGGCTATAACATCCATATAACCCTCGCAGATTATCATATAGCCCGCCCTTGAATTCTTGGCGTAATTAAGCCCAAAAAGATTGCGGCTCTTGTCAAAGATCATTGTCTCCGGAGAATTCAGGTACTTGGGCTTCCCATCCCCCATAACTCTTCCACCAAAGCCTATGACTTTTTGGGAAGCGTCCTGAATCGGAAACATTACCCTGTTCCAGAATTTGTCGTGGGTCCCGAATTTGTCATCATGGGATGCCAGGCCCGCTTCTATGATCTGGCTTTCCTGATACCCCTTACTCTTAAGGTGTTTTACCAGGTCGTCACTGGTCACATTGGCAAAACCAAGACCAAAATGCTGCATGGTCTCATCGGAAAGCTTCCTCTCCTTAAAATATTCCATGCCTTTCTGCCCGCTTGGGCTTCTCAGCTGGTAGTAATAATACCTTGCAGCCTCTTTATTTATGTCTAAAAGAATCTGTCTCTTATCTCTCTGTGCCTTTGCTGCAGGAGAATTGTCCTCATCCGGAAGCTTTATACCGGCTCTGTCCGCCAGCTGCTTCACCGCCTCCTGAAAGGTCAGATTGTCATATTTCATCAAAAAAGTGATCACATTGCCGCCTGCTCCGCAGCCAAAGCAGTAATACATCTGCTTGTGGGCCGATACGGAGAAGGACCCGGATTTTTCATTGTGGAAAGGACAAAGACCAAAATGATTGGCGCCTTTTTTAGTGAGGTGAACGTACTGTCCTATCACATCCACAATGTCATTTCGTGAGCGAACTTCCTCGATGAGCTCATCAGGATATCGCAATTTATCTGTCTCCCCTTTATTATTTCCTCGTTTTTGTTAAGGTCCCAAGGTCATAAAACTTATCATGCAAGCATGAACGCTTTATGACCTTTGGACGCTTATATCATAGGATATTCCATGACTTCGGAACAAAAACATCTTCAAAAACTGCTACGGAGTAGCGGTCTGTCATAGAGCTGATATAGTCACATACAATACGCTCTTTCTCCGTCCCCTCCTCCATCATCTTGAGAAGGTACCCCGGAAGCTTGTCTATATGGTCAAGGTAGTATTGATACAGGTTCTTTATCATGTCCTCAACCTTCCCTTCCTGGCTCTTGGCCACAGGGTTGGTATAAACCCGCTCAAACATGAACTTCCTAAGCTTGTGGAAGGCATCGTACACCTCATCCGACATTCTGATATCATCTGTATCCATGCTGTTGGAGATGATGTCATGGATAAAAGTATCGATCCATTCTCTGTTGGTATTGCCAATGACCTTTGCCAGGTTACTTGGCACATCACTTTCCACCAGGATGCCGCCCCTTATGGCATCATCCATGTCGTGGTGCATATAAGCTATCTTATCCGAAAGCCTGACAACTCTTCCCTCAAGTGTTGCCGGGCGAAGATCCATTTCGTGATTGAGGATACCATCCCGAACCTCCCAGGTAAGATTAAGTCCGGCTCCGTAGTTTTCCAGTTTCTCAACTATTCGAAGGCTCTGCTCATTGTGCCTGAAGCCCAAAGGACAAACGTCATTAAGAGCTCTTTCCCCTGCATGTCCAAAGGGTGTATGCCCAAGATCATGTCCAAGGGCAATGGCCTCTGCCAGATCCTCATTAAGGCATAGAGCCTTGGCAATAGTCCTGGCGTTCTGTGAAACCTCCAAAGTATGCGTCATTCTTGTCCTGTAATGATCCCCGTCGGGTGATAAAAAGACCTGTGTCTTATCCTTAAGTCTTCTAAAGGACTTGGAATACAGTATCCTGTCCCTGTCTCTCTGGAAGCAGGGTCTGATATCACATGGTTTCTCATCCCGCTCTCTTCCTCTGGAGTCCTTACTAAGAGTAGCGTGTTTGCTTAAAATCTGTGTTTCTCTTTCTTCTACCTGTTCTCTGATCTTCATCTTCTGTTATTCACCTCGCCTAAAGGTCCCTCATACAGAAAAAACTCCACATCGATAATATTCGACGCGGAGTTTTAAATTCCTTTTTTTTAATTGTGAAAATTTTTTGAACAACTTTATATTTTTATTTATTCCATTCGGATAATCTGCTCTCATACTGCTGATTTATCCAGGCTACCGCTGCTTCAAGCCCCTCCTGCGACACTTCAAAGTTCTCAGAAGTCATAAGGCTTTTATCGGTAGCGCCATAGGAATAGGGCTCCGGCCACACAGTAGCCATCAGGGTTGCAGGTCCTCTTTTGTCCACAGGAACAAACTTAACGTTTTCCAAAGGCTCTCTGGCGAGTCTGTACCTCATGCCCTTATAGCTTCCAAAAAAAGCTTCACCATATTCATAATGCATCAGATTAAAAAAAGTTTTTAACTCAATTGCCATAATTAAAATTCTATCTTACCTGTCTCGCTGTGATTTACAACATAATATGCTGCATTGTCAGAGGGCTTGATGTAAACCTGTATTTCCTTGATATCTGTGATCTTATTGCCCTTCTTGACATAGTCTGCCTTAGCCCTGTCAAGAATATCCGAGGTTCTTACCTCATGCTGGCTGTACTGGACAAAGATCTCTTCCTTGCAGGCTGCCTTTGCTGCCCTTAAAGAAATACCATCGCCTACAGTCTTGGCTGCCTTTGTGGCTTTTTTGGCTGCAGGACCTGTCTTTTCCTTTACAACATTTATCACAGGCTCAGCCTTTCCTAAAAGATCCTGGGCAACGGGAACTGCCTTGGACTTGATATCTTCTACAACCGGAGATGCTTTAGATACAACATCCTCTACAACAGGCTCAGCCTTGGATCTGATATCATCGATATAGGGCTGCGCCTTCTCAAGACATGGCTGTGCCACATCAGTAACATCTTTTGCCAGTTTCTTAAGCATATCTTCTGCTTTTTTATCCATACATCCCCCTTATCTGAAGCTCCTCATAAAGTTTGCAAACGGACCGACAGTATCCTCAAGATCCTGAATAGCCTTGTTCAGTCCTTCAAAATCGATATTTGACATATCATTGACCGCTGAAGTAAGCTCATCAAAATTATCTTCCACCAGTTTATTGATATTGGTGCTGGCCTCTTCCAGTTCTTTGGACATACTGTCCACCTGAGCCAGAGATTCCTGGGCCTTTATAGCTACCTCATTATAATGATCGAGAGTTGTTTCCACCTTGGGCACAAGACCTGTGATAACATACAAAAGTGCCAAAAGCGCACATATAAAGCTAAAAGTGGATATTTTTTGCCATAAAAGCTGCTTCTTCGCTAACTTTACAAGTAACTCGGTCTTATCATTTGTTAACTCTTTTACCTGTTCTACAGAATTATCGCCCATAGCACACCTCACTCATATATTCTTGGATATAAAATCCAAGAATGTATCAACCAAGCCATTTGAAGGCGACTAACGTCGCAGGGCTTGGTTGACTCTTGAATCATGTTCTCACGAAACCCGCAGCAAGTGCGGATTTCTGTAATTTTATCCAAGTACTCATTCACTAATGCCATCACTCCTGCATCATTTTGATGAAGTCATCCTTAATATCAGCAAACTGCTCATTTACAAGGCCGAAGTCCTTCTCCTTGTAGTTCCAGAGAGCATTTCCGATTCCGTATTTCTTGAAGACGGTGTGAATGTCACGGAGCCATCTGATCTTGCCATGGTTGTCCGCAAGGTCGATTACGCCGTATTCTCCGCAGTAAAGCGGAATATCATCTGCTTTTGACTTCTCAAGAGCCGGTTTAAAGATTGCCTCGAAGAAATCAGGACCAAGCTGCTCAACCGGAACCTTAAAGATTGCTCCGCCAAGATCAGGGTCAATTATGCGACTCTTTGTCTTATAAGTCTCCATATCTGCCGGATAGTCGATGCGGAAATCTGAAGGCATCTGCTCTACCCAGTATGCACCCTGATGAGTGAATGGGAAGGGCTCATAGCAGTGGAAATTGTAAACCACCTTGTCATCCTGAGGAAGCTTAAGAAGCGGAACGCTAAGAACATTGTTGTAGCAAACGCCGCCGCATACGATCCAGGTATCCTTGCTGTACTCGCGGATAAGTGCGATGAATCTTGCAAGAATATCATTCCAGGCATCAGCAACGCTCTCAAGTACAACTTCGTTTAAAGGCTCAAAAGCCACCAGTTCAGGATACTGACCAAAACGCTTTGCAATTTCTCTCCAGAGGTTCATGAAGCGGGCCTGAAGAGCATCATCGTAAAAGAACTTTGAACGGTCCATATCCTTTTTAAGTGGGTCAAAAGAATAGCCATAGCACTCGTGAAGATCTATGAGCATGTGGAGTCCATATTTTTTGCACCAGTCAAGGCAGTTCTGAAGGTAACCAAAACCGTTCTCTCTGATATTGCCCTCTTCGTCCTCAAGTACATTGTAATCAACAGGAACCCTCACATGGTCAAATCCGAGTCCTGCGATGTACTCAATATCTTTTTCCGTGATAAAGGTGTCAAAATGCTCGATACTGTACTTGTCAAACTGTGATATCCAGCCACCTAAATTAACACCTTTCTGAAACCCTTCAAATTTCTTCATTTTTACCTCCGTATTGCAAAGTAGTCTACATCATCCCAATTAAAAATATTATACCTATACACTTTACTTGAATGCAAGCTGTGCAAAGTTATAAAATCCCAGATACCAGATATGGAAATCGTGAGCTCCCGGAAGCTCCTGCCACATAAAGTTCTCGCCGTCGACAAACTTATCGGAAATAGCCGGCAAGGTCTTTGCTGCTGCAGAAGCGCTTGGATAAGCCACTTTGTCCTGCGTTCCGCAGATATTGTAAAAGAACTTTACGTCGTATTCACTGTCTTTTAAATTGTTTGCAGTCTTGGATGCTGCATAGCTTGTAGGTGCTGCAGAAAATGCTCCGAAATATGCAAAAAGATCTGTGCACTCATTAAGACCAATGTTGATGGTCTGCATTCCGCCCATGGAAAGTCCGGCAATAGCGCGGTGCTCTCTTGTGGCTGTAAGGTCGTATCCGTTCTCATCATAGTCCGCATAGGTGCTGTAATGGGATTCCATATAAGGGATGAGATCGTTTCTTAACTCTTTTCCGAAAACATAGAAAGCATCCATCAGAGAGCCCTCTTTTTCCTGGCTTCCGCCGGCTCTTCCGTTAGGAGTTACTACGATAAATCCGTCGATATCCCCATAATATGAAAGGTTATCCATAATGGACTTAACCCTTGAGGTGCTCTTGTTCATGCCCCACTCATCCTCGTTTCCGCCGATTCCGTGAAGCAGATAAAGAACATTGTACTTCTTGTCTGTGCTATAGTCTGCAGGAAGATAAACATTTGCTTCCTTTGTGATCTCAGGCTCCTTCTCGTCGGTATAATCATGAGCTGTGTAGGTTATGCGTTCAATAACTCCTCCATCCTCTGTGCGAAGGTTGGTGTATTTTGGCGGAACGTGCTCGCTGATCTCAGCTGTAGGCTCCTTGTCTGATTCTTTAGAAGCTTCCTCAGAGTCCGCTGTTGTAGCCTCTTCCTCGTAGGAATGCTCCTGAGCTATTGCCTCGGCTATTCCATCTGAAACCTGCTCCTCTGTCTCTTTTGACTCTTCTGATTCTTCTGAGTTCTGCTCTTTTGCAGCCTCTTCTGCTGTAGATGTTTCTTCTGATGCCTCTGCTTCTTTTACCAATGCATCTGCATTTGTAGCTGTAGCTGCGCTGTTACCGCAGGCTGTTAGTGTTAGTGTCATCGCAATGATTCCCCATAAAAATTTTTTTCTCATATCAAATTACTCCTTCCGGAGAACATTATGTTACGCCGGCATCAAAAAATCTATAGGATAAGCCAAACTCGGCAATATGTAAGCACAAATCCGCAAAATGTGTTAAGCTATAGCTTGCAACGTGACAAATATAGGCAACAATAATATAAGAAAAGGAATTGAAAAACATGAGATATAAGGCAGTGATATTTGACATGGACGGTACTCTTTTAAACTCAATAGAGGACCTTACAGATTCAATAAACTATATTCTGGAAAAGTACGACTATCCCACAAAAACTCTGCAGGAAGTGATGCACATGGTGGGAAGCGGCGCAGCCAAGCTGGTGGAGCGCGCTATTCCCATGGGAAAAGACAACCCTGATTTTGACAGGATCCTCACCGACTACAAGGCTTACTATTTTGACCACTGCAACATAAAGACAGGGCCTTACAAGCACATCCTTGACCTGTTAAAAGAGCTGAAAAATCGCGATTTCAAAATGGCCATCGTTTCGAACAAGTCGATGAATGCCATTGAAGAACTTAAGAATTTATATTTTGACGATTATATTGACGTAGCTATCGGAGTTACGGAGAACTTAAAGAGAAAGCCGGCTCCAGACGAGTGCCTGGAAGCCATCAGACAAATGGGCGTAGAAAAGGATGAGTGCATCTACGTTGGTGATTCTGACATCGACCACTTAACCGCCCTGAACACCGGCCTTAAATGCATTTCCTGCCTCTGGGGGTTTAGAACAAAGGAGGAGCTACTTTCCGCCGGTGCCGGAAACAACTATTTTGTAGAAGATCCAATGGAGATACTCAATATCGTTTCCGCTTGAAAAAGCTTATGATATTGCGGCCATGATGGAAAAGAAATACCGCTGCCAGAAGGAATAAATGGGTATAAAACACTCCCACAATATAGTAGTTGCGCTCAAGTAAAAAGCCGACCTCAAAGCCAAAGAAGGCAAGTCCTCCCGAAAGCGCAAGTCCCAGCATCAGCATGGGAATATTTAAAAACATGTTTTTCATGGCTGCAAGAAAGTCCATGAAGGATGCATCAAAGTAGACAAATCGTCCTACCATCAGCCCGAGATAGTACATCATTACCGGGCTGTATTCGCTCTCATCTCCTATAACATTCAGATAAAGCAGAATGATTATGGCGTAAAACATGCCAAGCATTCTTATGGTTGCAATCTGTTCTCTTGTTATTCCCTTTAGCGGAATTATCAGTTTATCCAGCAAAGTATTGATAACACAGGAAAGGCAGATAAGAAGGAGAAGCGCAAAGTCTTTCCAGTTTTCCCATATATAAAGAAATGTTCCCATAAATCCGTCATCTGTACTCCCGCGATACAGGGAATATACATGATTTGCCACAACGTAGGAACAGGCAAAAGACATTACCGATGTGGCTGCTATTATCAGCTCATAAAATCTTAAAAGAAGACTCTTAAAGCCATCCTCTTCGTATTCTTCGTATTCTTCATACTCTTCGTATTCTCTTTTTCTGCCACCTTTTGCCAGTTTATTCCATCCAAGCAGTAAAAAATTGCTGATCAGGATTCCAAGGCACGCCACCGCAAAGAATAATAACTTCTTAGGCCAGGTAAAATCAGGATTAAAGTATGCTTCTACTGTCATGTTCTATCTAATTCCTCCCCACATTTTTTCACACCAAAATATAATAACATAAAGAAATTATGAAATTCCAGTTTACAATTATTTGATATAAAAATAATCTGTATTGTGCTAAAATATAAGCAAAATAACAATTCATAGCATCAAATATTTCAGGAGGATCACTATGGATATTACAAAGAAACTTGATGGAGACCACCTTACAATTGCACTGGATGGAAGGCTTGATACTGCGACAGCTCCTGAGCTTACAAAGGTGTTAAAGGAATCTTTAAATGATGTAAAGGTATTAACTTTTGATATGGCAAAGCTTGATTACATCTCTTCAGCCGGACTCAGAGCTATTTTGGCTGCAAAAAAAGACCTGCACAACAAAGGAACCGTTGATATCATCAATGCCAACGATATTGTTAAAGAAGTATTCTCTGTAACAGGATTTGATAACATTTTTGATATTGCTTGAAAGGAGAACAGCCTATGAAGTCAGATGTGATTGCAATTGATAATAAAGGCAGCGGATTTGACGAAGCTGTTGAAGCCACAAAAAAACTGGCTGAGTTCAATAAGCTGGACGAGAAAGATTCTCTTCATCTTCAGCTCTTTACAGAAGAAATGCTCAGCATGGTAAGAATTGTCACCGGCGAAGTAAAGGCTTCTTTCTGGGTAGAAAACACAGATAAAACCTATGACCTTAATCTGACTACAGAAACAGTCATGGATAAGGAAAAGAAACATCTCCTTATTTCCTCTTCCTCCTCCAAGAAGAACGAAGCAGCCGGAAGTTTCCTTGGAATGCTTAGAGATGCCTTTGAAGAAGCTATGCTGGCCGACTCCGACAAGGTTCTGTACCAGCTTCCTAATGATGTTGCTTCCGATGTTGTCGGACAGTACATCGAAGATGAGGAATGGGACAGATACGAAGCATCAGTACTTAAGCGGCTTGCCGACGATGTAAAGATTGACATCCGCGGCGGTCTGGTACATATGACAGTAAGAAAGAGCTTTTAAAATATTTAGTGGAACGAGGGGACGGTGGAACGAGGGGACGGTTCTTGCGTTCCATGGAACGAGGGGACGGTTCTTGCGTTCCATGAAACGAGGTGGAACGAGGGGACGGTTCTTGCGTTCCACCGCTCCCTCGTTCCACCGTCACTTTGAGAACATCTCAAGCTTAGCAATAAGATCCTCGAGAATATATCTTGAATCCACGTCCTTATAAATGCGGATCACCCTATTTTCCGGACATTCTTTTGACGCAGTGTCATCTTCCACAAAAGGTGCCGGCGCCATCTCAAATCTTCCACAACCGGGATTTATCGCAAGTGCAATTGCAGGCGAATCTCCAAGCGACCAGCTCTCGCCCTGAGTCCAGCCTGCGCCTTCCGAATTGTTATATTCCACAAGATTATCAAAAAGATGCCTGCCAATCTTTCCACAGGGCGCAATCCTTCTTTCAATCTCAGCTATGCCAATGTTGACCGTAGTATATACATAGGACGGCACCAGCCAGAGTCTGGTGTTTTCTTTAAGAATCAGATTTGCAGCCTCTATGTCATTTCCTGCGTTGAATTCGCGAAATGGCGGCGTTCCATAGGCTGTGCCGTGGGTTCCTATCCAGATGATTGTCATACGTTCCATAATTTGCGGCTCTTTCGCAATCGCCATGGCAACATTGGTGATGGCACCTTGACATAGCACAAAAAGAGGCTTCTCTTCATCCTTCATAGCCTCATCAACAATGAAATTTACCGCCTCTGAAATTTCTTTATCCTGCGACATTGGCCCCTTTTGGCCCTTATAAACAGGAACCTTCATATCCATGGCGTCAAGAATCGTACATATCTCTCTGTAGCTCTGCTCCATGGAACCCTCGCAAACAAAATGCTCCGCAATAATCCCCTTTACAATAAGCTTCGGGCTAAGAAGTGCCTGCACTATAGCAAAAGGATCATCAGCTTCGCAGGCCGCATCGGTATCAATTATTACTCTTATTTTCTTATAATCAGGAATATCAAACATACTATTTCCCCATTTTTTCTGAATTAGGTGGAACGAGGGGACGGTTCCAATGTCATTTAGATAGCAAAAATCTTGATAACAGTATAATATTATAAACATGATAAATCCAAGCAAAATATATCCAGTTCTCGGGTTTACGGTCAAAAATTTCTATTTTTGAAAAAGGC
>JAFPVA010000324.1 GCA_017413105.1 Butyrivibrio sp.
GAATTTATAACTTAAACTCAAATATACATTTTTCAGTTTCGCCTTTTAATATACGCATGTCATTATCTTCAGGAAGCTTTGCAATTTCAAGAAGATTTCCCTTTAAATACTCACATGTTTTTCTAGACGCAATGTTATCTGGATTGCATGTTATGAGAACACGAGACATTTCATGCTTTTTAGCCAATGAGAATAATAACTCACAAGCTTGGGCTGCGTAGTGATGCCCCCTGTATGGTTCATCTATTTCATAACCAATATGACCACCGAAATAAGAGTTCTCATTGTCGCCAATTCTCAAACAACATTTACCCATTCGATTATCGTGTGCGTCACAAATGAAGAAATGGTAGGCAGGCACCCATTTTTTAACGGCATCAGCCTCTGTAAACTTTTCAAGCTCAAGCTTAATAAAATTATTATTTAAAAAATCTGTATTAAAAAAATCCATTATTCCCTCTACAAACTCCGATTCGTATTTAGTAAAACTCAGTTAGCTTTCTATCCAATTCCCTGATTTCACCAGAAGTAATTTCTCTTAATAGCTTTATTTCTTCGATCTCTTCTCTATCGATTCGTAATTCTTCTATTTGCGACAGATACTCTTTTCCTAAAGATACTCCATAAATTGCGCCGTATTCTTCTCGGATCTTATCACTAAAGTAATCTGGCTGTATTTCAAAGTGAGCAAGCCCCAACCATTCCGGATCACATTCTATTCCAAGTTCCTCTTTTGCTTCACGAATCATTGTGGTCCGTAAATCCTCGCCCGGCTCTGGACAACCGCCAAATATTTCCCAAGCTTTTCTCCAATGATTAAATCCCATGAGATAGTCATCCTCTATTTTTACAACAAGAAGACAAACTGTTATAGGAGCATAATCTAAAGAGGCTTTATCTTCAGAAATATTGATAAATTCGAGCAACTTGTTTCCTGCCTGATCAATTGCCAACATAAAATTACCCTTTCATATCAGCTACAAACTGTCCTACATTCTTTCAATCCCTATTATACATAAACCCAAAGTGTAGCGAAAATCATTTGTTTTATGAGACACTCTAGAGCAAAAGAATAGCCACTTCCGCAGGTTTTGGTATTGCGGAAATGGCTATATTCACTTACTGATCAGCCATTTGTTATAGCACTAATTACTGGTTTTCCATCCCTATCAAGTAAAGGTGATAGCCCACCTGAATATCCACTTGCATGGAAGATGTAGTTAACACCAGTCTCTTTATCAACCCAGATCTCAGTTACATTAACTGCGCCCTGAGAATAAACTTTTTCAAATCTTTCATTGTTTTTCATATTATGTAACTCCTTCTTTTGAAGCTCGGTTTTCTTTGTTTCTCTCAATTATTCCAATAATCAGCTCGGCAACTGCTACAAAAAACAACCATACTGCCAATTTATGATTTTCACAAAGCCAAAACACTACTGCCTGAAACAGGAATAGCGCTGCATATAAAAATACTCCATTACTACGTTTTCATCTGTTCATCATCTCTAAACTCCTTTTATATATCTGTCAAAGCATCAGCTTTTTTGGATCTTTAGCATATAGCTCAACTTTTCCGCACTCAGGGCATTTAGAAAAGACAAAAAAGACACCCATCAGCTACGGTGAAGCTTAAGCCACCTTTACTGTGAGTGTCTCGAATAATTGATAGTTACGTTTTATCCCAGGTGAAGCTCATGCCACCAGGACTACTTAACTATGCCCCTCATAAGAAACCGCATCCCTTCCGGTAAAGCATCGCTACCATCGGTGCCTTGTCGTTCCTTATCATGTTTATATGTTATCAGATGTAGTGTCACACTACTGTCACACAAAAAATATTCTCATGCTCTTGCTGGTTTTTTATACAAAAATACAACTGCAACTATAAAGACAACAGTCAGCATGCTCCATTGCACATAATTATCAAGAATCATAAATAGAGTTGATTCACTCCAATCTTTAATAAATACCGAAATATTCAAAAAGATATCAGTAAAAAAATGAATGAATGCGGCAGCAAGAATCATCCTTTCGCCATATATCCATCTCATATTAATTTGATGAAGATGAGGAGGATGAGGATGCACTTGAAGCCGCCTCTCTGTCCTTTATCATGTGCTGCAGTGTAACCAGTATTGTTACTACCACCCTCTCATGCTCAGGTTTATATATATCAATGCAGTACTTATCATGGATTGAGAACATTTTCTGAGCAATTACAGCAATGACTTCACCATTCTCGTCATATAGTTCAAAATTAAGGCCCAAAACATTTCCTTTGAGTTGCCATCCAAGTCCTACAATGTTAGTTATATCCTTTATTATGTGCATTACTTCATTGGATATCTCGAAGGAAAGTCCATCCGCCATGGTAACAAAGTGTCTCTCATGGATAGAAAAAAACTTTCTCTCAACATGAGCTACCTGATTGCCCTGTACATCCGTAATATCTGTTTTGTCATGAATCGAAGGAAACTTTGTCGAAGAATGATAGATGACATTCTCATTTTCATCTGTGATATCAATAAGTTTATGAAGTGTAAATACTTTTGATGTAGTAAACAGTGATCTTACCGGTGTTCCAAATCTCTCAACATTATTTACATTAGCCTTTTCTCCGGCTTCTCTGAAACGATGAACTTTTGAAAATACTCCCATAGCTTTTTCCTCCTTAAACTCATTCTACGCGTTCTATGACCACGTTTTTCATTCCTGACACCAGCTCTTTTGCCTTTGTGCACCACTTAATATATGCCTCATAGGTGTCAATTCCATATCTCTTTCTCCTGACTTTAATCTTTCCAGGTAAACTTGTATTTAAGAACTGATTTAGGACACTCATCAATGCAAGCTCCGCGGGTCTGTTTTACAATAGCAATCCGTTTTCTGCTTATCCTTCTCTCGTAAAGACAACGTGTCCTTTCGCCATTTTCCCTGTAACTGTAAGCGTATATTTTCCTGCTGATTCAACACCGACTTTGAAGTTTGCGGATTCCACCTTGTTGCCGCGGTATATTGGTTCTTCATTCTCTTTCTGAATGCTTAAAGAGATATCGCCTGATTCAGCTTCTATCTTCACATCAATGCTCTCGCCTTCATTCATATCAAGTTCGTGAGTATAAGATGTGTTCAGAACTTTAAATTCAATATCGAAATGATCTGCATCGCCGGTCTTACTTCCATCAAAGGTTACATCATTTCCGCATGAACACAAAAACACTAAAGTCAGCATTGCAACAAGAAAAACAGATACTCTCCCCCGTAAACCACTCCCCATTTTCATCACACTAATCCTCCTTTTGTTTAGTCATCACTGTATCCTTTATTCGATATACTTATATGTTCTCATAAATCCGCCAAGAAACAATCACCCCCAGCCTATAAACCGAGCAACACCTTCTGTTCTATAAACTCCACTCTGTCAAAGATCCTCGGCTTAAATGTTCCTGTCATTCCAACTGATACATTTTTCTCTTTGTTTACATAGATGATATTTCCGCTGTCGCCAATCGCTGCATATACCTCTTTGTCATCGTAAGGTTTGTACCAAAGGTATCCGTAGTTCATGAAGCCAAATCGCTCGCCGAGCTTAATGTGAGGCGAAAGCATGTCTTTTAAGTATTCTTTGGAGATGATCCTCTTACCACCGCGCTGCCCGCCATCAAGCACAAGCGCTCCTATCTCCGCCATATCTTTTGCCGACATACATAGTCCCCATCCGGCTGTAACGCAGCCCTGAGGATCAGTATACCACTCATATTTCCTGGGATTCTTGTTCATGAAGAAATCAAACTGATCTTCTTTGGAACTGTCTCCATGCGGTATTCGCTTTGGAAGTCCCAATGGCTCAAACAGTTTTCTGTTGGCATAATTGATGCATTTCTCACCGGTTGCTCTCTCGATTATTCCTGCCAGAATCTGAATTCCAAGGGTGGCGTACCTGAACTCCCCGGTAATACCACTGCGTCCGCCAAGATAATCAAGGATAGCAAGAGTAAAATCCGGTGAAGTACACACCTTCTTCCAGGGCTCTGACTTACCTTTATAAGGAGCAGTCATTGTAAGCAGGTGCCTTATCGTGACATCATAGATAGTTTTCTCCCCGCGCTTTACAGTGTAATCAGGGATAAAATCCATCACCTTCTGGTCAAGGCTCCCTATATAGCCCTCATCCAGAGCAATTCCGGCAAGAAGTCCCATCACACCTTTGGTGACGGAATTGACATTCATCGCATCCAAAGTCTTAAAGCCGTGCCAGCAGTCATCATAGGCTACCTTGCCATCTTTGATCGCATATATCTGACATATATTGCTCTCATTCCCGGTGCTGACGGAAATGAAACTGTGTAGTTGTTCCTTATTCATGATCAAAAAGCCTCCTCTTAGGAAAGATTTGGACGTCCTAAGAAAAGGCTAATATGATTAAAAATTCTTTTCAAGAAAAATCTTAAAATCTTTTTGAAAGGCAGTTACTGTTCAGACAGAAATGCGCGCTCTCCCGGCTTGAGAATAATTCATTAACGTCAGGCAATGCCTCTTGCCACAAACATTCCGGGATCCTTTGGAAGCATCAGTACTCCATCCACCATTTTACCTGTGAGTATCGCTCTAACCTCATCTCTTGGCAGCGTACATTCATTCTTGAAGGTAATGCCTGAATAGATATAGTCCATCAGATCATCAATATTCGTAACCGCCAGAGAATCCGGATACCTTTCTATATCAATTTTGGAAAAGACCTGCTTAAGCTTATCTTCCCCATTTTCAAGAGAAAAGCTGTTATTGTAGAACATCTCCTGTCCAAGCATCCTGATCAGATTCTCCATGATGCCATTTTCGCCCGCTGTACCTGCATAAAAGATACCGTCGTCCTTCAGAACTCTTCTCACCTCAGAAAGAGCCTTAGAAATATCAGGCACATGATAGAGCATGTAATTTGCAATAACCATGTCAAAAGAGCTGTCTTCATAAGGGATATCCTGAATATCAATCACTTTGTATTCAACCCGTCTGCCTTCTTATATTCTTCCTGTACAAACTTTTCTTCGTTGATCTTTGCCATTGTTGTCTCTCCTGTTAGTAGTATTTTTCCTGACAAGATTGATTATAAAGCCTTCCCCAAGGGCAACGTCAACAGGTCTTTTTTCACTCGCCATCCTTTTTAAACCAGAATGAATAGTGATGTTTCTCTTTAAAGCCAAGCCTCTCATAAAATTCCATATCAGAAATTACGTAAGCCCTGTTTGCCCCAAGTTTTTTTGCTCTATTTAGTGCCTCAAATATCAAGGCTTTTGCAACACCTTTTCCTCTGTATGACGGAATTGTACAGACAGGCTCAACATAAACATAGTCTGTTCCCGGCATAAACCACAGCAGACAGCATGCCACCATTTCTCCCTTTTCATTAACGGCAGCAACGCCTAAATCCTTATTGAAATGCTTTCTGACTCTCGGGATAATCTCCTCTTCCCGCTCAAATTCAGCTTTATCATCACCATGGTCAAATCCCTGCCAAAAAAGCCACTCAAGCTCGTACACATTATCCACAGGATCAGGGCTAAAGAAATTCAGACCGCTCGGAAGCTGCGCTCCGAGATCATCGCTAAGGCTTTTCTCCATGATGGTCTCATCCTGGTCAGCGATTGCAAATCCAAGGCTCTTAACGATCTCTGCTTCTTCATCGTTTTCATCACAGATTGCGAGGCCAAATCCGGAATCATCTTTTAGTTCTTTGCAGGCGTATTCCACAACGACCGGATATAGGTCTTTATACTCCGGGAGAACTCCACAAAAGCCCTCGCCAAAGTACATATCATAAATGGCTGCAGCAACGATCTTGTTATCTACTGTCCAGAGACCTATGGAGCTTTTTAAACTCTTATCAAATTCCGGATGCTCAACCATCCACTCAAGTCTCGCCCAGTTCCAGTTAATATGGCTATCATCCTTCTCATTTAATAAAATAAGAAAATCACATAATGCCGCATAATCATCATCAGTGTAGTTTTTAAATATTATATCAGTTCTCAATATTATACTATCTCCTTTAATCTTTTTGCTCTTGGGTTCTGAGGAAAAACCATCAACTGCACAGCTTCAGCATCTTTTTCGTTAAATGCATGTTGAAGTATAAGATCAAACATTTCTCCCGCGACACCTTTTCCCCTAAAAGAAGGATCAACTATTACAAACTTAAGCATTCCCTCTCGAGTACCGGAATTAAACGAATAGCAAAAGAATCCAACCGGAGCATCATCTATCACGGCCACATACGGTAAATCCCCATATTTTTCATAAGCACCACTTAATGCCTCCACAAAATTCTCTTTTTCGAGAGGATACTGAAACCTGTTTGCGCACCACATCGAATGAGTTCTTTCATCAGCAGCCCAGTTTTTTATTTTTTCAAAGTCTTTATCAACATCAAATGCTCTTATTTTCATGTCTCTTATTTCCCCTTGTCTAGAAAATAATAACACTTTATAGCTTTTATATTATACTTATTCACAAGAAAATGAATGCTCTTATATCCTCGTTCCTTCAAAATTCCGATACCATACTCCATCATCTGCCTACCTATTCCCCTGCCCTGCATGGGGGATCAACTGCAACACGAGCCAGCTCTCCACCGGGGAAAAGACTTTTGTTCCAACAATCAAGATTATCCACAGTCTCGTCCAGTTCAATTGAAATTGCTGCAATAACCTTGTCATTATCTTTCATCACAAATAAGGAATCTCTGGATAAATACGTTTCAAGCAATTCCCCTTATCACATTATCCTGGAAGAATTTATCGCTCAATTTATCACATTCTGTAAGTTGTGTTATTCCCAGAGATTTCGTTTATCGAACTGTTTATGAACATTTCGCCACTTGGATATCTCCTTTTTCTTGGCATAGTTGCGGGTGTTCTCAGCACCAAGGTTTTTAAAGAGTATATACCTCTCCATGGACAATTCACCTGATTCAATCGCTGCCTTTATAGCACATCCCGGCTCAGTCTCATGCTTACAGTCACTGAACCTGCAGCATTTTTCCAGTTCGATGATATCAGAAAAAGTGTTATCGATTCCTTCCTCCATATTGGCCATTCCGATTTCTCGCATTCCGGGAGTATCAATGATACTTACGCCATTTTCCAACTCAATAAGCTGCCTATGGGTGGTGGTATGTCTTCCAGTAGAATCATATGACCTTATCTCTTTAGTCTTCATGATTTCCTCACCGGCAAGAGCATTTAGCAATGTTGATTTTCCTGCACCTGATGAACCAAGTAGGCAGATTGTTTTTTCAGGGGCAAAATACTCTTTGAGATCCTCCAGTCCTATGTCATAAAGCGAAGATATGGCGTGAACTCTTATCTTATCTGAAATAGTTTCCACTTCACTTATATATGGCCAGACATTGCTGCAAAGATCAGATTTAGTTAATATCACCACGGGTATCGACCCTCCCTGGATAACAGCACTTGCATATCTGGCAATTCGATTATAGCTGTAATCCTCATTTAGCGAAGTAACAATAAAAGTGTAATCTGCATTTGCCACCATGTACTGCATACCCCCGGTCTTGGCCTGATCAGGCCTTTGAAGGAAACTCTGTCTTTCACACACTGACAAAATGACCGATTCTCCTATCGGATTATGCTGAAATGTCACATAATCGCCCACAACCGGTAAGTTTTCCGCATCCGACTCATAAAAGCTTCCCTTTAGCTTAGCCGGAAGGTCCTCTCCCCAGAATCTTACCTTATAGCTGTTCTTACGAACCTCAGATATTCTTCCCAGCCTCTCCTTGTGAAGCCACTGACAGGAAAGCTTAAGAGGCTTGTAGTATGGGAATTTTTCGGTGAATTCACGGACTTTCTCTTCATCTTCGCATTGCTTAAATTCCGGAGATTCGTAAAAAGAACCGTGGACATCATTAAAACCTTCATTTAAGGGATAAGCCATGAACGCATCAAAGTTCCCTAATTCAGGGTGCACAATACCAAATTTATCGCAGGTCTTGAAGCCGTGTTTTGGATAATAGTCGGGCTCTCCGCATATAACAATTCCCTTGTAACCGGCATTCCTGGCAAGTTCGATCGTTTCCTCCAGAAGCTTTGCTCCTATGCCCATGCTAAAGCAAGTGGGTTCCACGCAAAGAGGTCCAAAGGTGAGTATTTCATGCTCAGTGTTTCCATCAACGACCCTAGCCTTCGAATAGAAAATAGCACCTACGATCTTGCCATCAAGCTCAGCCACTCTGCTAAGCTCCGGCAGGTACTCTTTAGCCTCTCGAAGTATGTGAACCAAAAAGTGTTCATTACAGCCCGGTCCGTGAAGGTTCCAAAAGGCGCGCATTGTCATAAGTTCAGTGTTATAGTAATCTTCCTTAGTTTCCTGTCTGATAATAATATTATTCAATTTTTATATTCTCCATTCTTTTTTCTTATACTTGTATGGAGACCCGTTTACGCTGGAATTATGCAGGAACCTGACATATAGAATAAAAAAGCATGTTGCTCGCAACATGCTCGCGCCGAGCGCGGTTGCATTTATGCAACATATACATTACGCGCGAGTGCGCATCCATAGCGGAGCGTTTTTTTGTTTAATAGGAAATTCGGAGGAATTTCCTATTAAATAAAAAAAACCGTGACTAATAAGCCACGGTC
>JAFPVA010000325.1 GCA_017413105.1 Butyrivibrio sp.
CTTAAGCCTGCCTCCAGGCTATCTAAAACACCTAACGATGTTTTATTCAAAAATCTTCATTTTCTTGTTGACTTTTAATAGTTAGTCTTTTCATTCAAGCGCAGAGTTCAGAAGGCTGAAAATGTAGGATAACTTCAATAGAATTACAGGTTTTATCCCTCGTCTCTGAAAATCGGCTTGGATTGAATGGGATAAGTATTACAAATCTTTCGCTTTTATCCTACATCGCAGCAGGATCCCGAATTATTCAATGGTCAAGCTTGGAGAGAGGTGGCTGCAAGCTCGATATCATGCTATATGCCCAAAGCTGGGTGACTGAGCTATCTAAACATGACCTAGACATTTGAAATCTGCTGATTAGGTCATGGATTTTGTAATCTCAGAGCGATTCCATGACAAAAAATATGACCTAGGCTTATGAAATCCGTTGTTTAGGTCATGGATTTTGTAATCTCAGAGCAATTCCATGACAAAAAACATGACCTAGACTTATGAAAATCGCTGATTAGGTCATGGATTTTGTAATCGCAGGGCGATATCATGACAAAAAACATGCCCTAGACTTATGAAAATTGCTGATTAGGTCATATTTTTGGTAATATCCATGCAGATCATAATAAACTGTCACAGTAAAATCAGCACATAGCCATGCGCACTCTGGAAAGTAGCCACCCCTACTGTTCCTGGATTCAGAGCCCGAGGCAATAACACCCAGCCACACCGAAAGTGCTTGCCATTGACGGGTTCTGAGGAAAACGCTACAATGCTGATTCCGACGGTGCATAAATCTAACTACTGTTCCCATCATCATCACCGTCGGCTCGCAGACCAAGGCGTTTTCCTCAGGCTCAGTCAATGGTGGCGTACGGAGCCGCAACTTCAGCTTTTCTAGTAAATGAACTATTGTTCCTGATACATATATCTGTTTTCACCAATTTTTTGATCTGTTTAATAAATGATGAACTGACAACTGAAGTATGCTCACACTAATCAACAACATAAAAGCAGCTGTGAAAAATGAGAAACCATTTTTCACAACTGCTTTTCAGTTTTTTCCTTTATTACTCCAGCGCCTGAGCGATGTCTGCGATAAGATCTGCAGAATCTTCAAGTCCGCAGGAGATTCTGATAAGACCTGCAGGGATACCTGCTGCCTCAAGCTGTTCATCAGTAAGCTGACGATGTGTAGATGTTGCAGGGTTAAGGCAACATGTTCTTGCATCGGCAACGTGAGTTTCGATCGCGGCAACCTTAAGCTTCTTCATGAAGCTTTCTGCTGCGGCTCTTCCGCCTTCAAGTTCAAATGATACTACGCCGCAGCCACCGTTTGGTAGATACTTCTTGGCAAGCTCATGGTACTTGTCTGATTCAAGTCCCGGATAATTAACCTTAACGACTTTCTTGTGACCTTCAAGGAATTTAGCTACTGCAAGTCCGTTTTCAACATGCTTTGGCATACGAACATGCAAAGACTCAAGTCCAAGGTTAAGGATAAATGCATTCTGTGGAGACTGGATGCATCCAAAGTCTCTCATGAGTTGTGATGTGCACTTTGTGATAAATGCACCTTCTTTTCCGAATTTCTCTGCGTAAACAATTCCGTGATAAGACTCATCAGGCTGTGTAAGGCCTGGGAACTTATCTGCATGAGCCATCCAGTCAAACTTGCCGGCATCAACAATAGCACCGCCAACTGCTGCCCCATGGCCATCCATGTACTTTGTTGTTGAATGTGTTACAATATCAGCTCCCCACTCGATAGGCCTGCAGTTTACAGGAGTTGGGAAAGTATTGTCAACGATAAGTGGCACGCCATGAGCATGTGCAACCTTCGCAAATTTCTCGATATCAAGAACTGTAAGAGCAGGGTTTGCAATTGTCTCACCAAACATTGCTCTTGTGTTTTCCTTAAATGCTGCGTTGAGTTCGTCCTCATCAGCATCAGGTGAAACAAAAGTAACTTCAATTCCCATCTTTGCCATTGTTACAGCTATAAGATTAAATGTTCCTCCATAGATTGAAGAGGAAGCTACGATGTGGCTTCCGCACTCGCAGATATTGAACAGTGCAAAGAAGTTAGCTGCCTGACCTGAAGATGTGAGCATTGCTGCACTTCCGCCTTCCAAAGCTGCTATCTTTGCAGCAACGTGGTCATTTGTAGGATTCTGAAGTCTTGTGTAAAAATATCCTGAAGCCTCAAGATCAAATAATTTACCCATATCTTCGCTTGTGTCATACTTAAATGTTGTTGACTGAATAATAGGTATCTGACGAGGCTCTCCGTTTCCCGGTCTATATCCCGCCTGCACACATTTTGTTCCAATTTTCTGGTTGTTCATACTATCCTCCGTTATTGTTTTCCAAAATATCTAAATGCCAGCATAGTTATGTCATCAAACTGAGATGCCTCCCCGACAAACTCATCTATAGCCAGCTTCATATTTTCTAATATTTCTGCAGAATTGCTATCTTTTTCCCTGTTGAGAGCTTCAAGCATCCGTTCATTTCCAAAGAGCTCATTCTCTGCATTTGTTGCTTCAGGTACTCCATCCGTATACACAAAAATATTGTCCCCTGGATGAAGCTCAAATTCATGCTCCTTAAAATGCAAGCCTTCAATTGTAGCTACAGCAGGTGAATGGCGATACTCCACAAGCTCATAGTCGCCACCGGCTCTTTTTATAACAGGATGTTCATGACCTGCATTGGCAGCGATTCCTTTTCCTGTAGAAATCTCAATTATAGCTAACCACACAGTAACAAACATCTCCGAATCATTACTGCTGCAAAGCTGTTCATTGGTATACTCCAGAATCTCTGAAGGAGAACCACCCATAAACGCCCTGTTCTTGATAAGTGTCTTGGCAATGACCATGAAAAGTGCCGCCGGAACTCCCTTTCCGGAAACATCAGCCATTACCAGAACTATATGATCATCATCCAGTAAAAAGAAATCATAAAAATCGCCACCAACTTCTTTAGCAGGATCCATGGTAGCATGAAGGTCAAATTCATGCCTGTCAGGAAATGCCGGGAATTTTCTGGGAAGCATATCTTCCTGAATCTTAGTGGCTACAGAAAGTTCCGCTCCGATCCTCTCTTTTTCTGCGGTCATAGCTGTCAGATTGGCAATGTAATCCTTAAGAGAAATAGCCATGTTGTTAAAACTTACAGCAAGATCTCCGATCTCGTCATTACTGTAAATTTTAGCCATATGCTCGAGATTTCCGTTACTGATCTCTTCTGCATCTTTCCTGAGCGCAAAAAGCGGCTCCGTAAAATTCAAAGCAAAGCTTCTCACTATAGCTGTGATCATGAAAACTACCAGGACAAAAATAAGAATAAACCAGACCATGCTTGTAAGAATCTTGGAACTCATATCCTGAACCGGCTCCAAGATCATGCTCTGCGGCACTCTGATGCATAATTTCCAATTGGTACTCTCTATTGGAGAATATGCAAAATAGCAATCTGATATTTCAGAATAAGTTACCCCTGTTTCACCGGACATGATAGCTTCTATGAGTTCCTCATTCATCTCCTTGTCGTCTCTGATGTTCAGGTCCTTATATTTAGGCAATACTGCATATCCTTTGCCATCCACAATGAAAGCGTAGTCGCCATCACCTGCCAAAACATCAAAATCAACAATAGCTGAATAAAGATCATCAATAAGCATATCCATGCACACAACGCCCTTGAACTCACCAAGTTCACTGTAAAAGGGCGCTGCGCATGTGATCATCATGCCTCTGTTATAATCATCCATATAGACATCGGTAAAGCAGACCTGTCCTTTTTCTCTGGCCAGGTCATACCATACTCTGCCGTAATAGTTGTAATAAACTTCGCTGCCATCACTATTGGCTGTCATCTCGGAATCAGCATCATAGGATATCTGAATACCTGAATTTGTGCTCAGATAAATAGCTACAATATTGCTAATGTCACTGTTATACACAGGAACAAATATCTGCTCGGCATTTCCCAAAAGACCTATCTCATCTTTAACATCTTCGTAGGAAATCTCCCTTGTAGCCAGATATCTTTTCATCACTTCCTTGTTATTATCAAGGGGCTGCGGAGGCAGAACCTCTCTTGGCTTATACTTCTGTGGCGACTGGTAAAGCTCAGATATATAATCCGAAAGAGCTTTTGTATATTCCGCATATCTAAGAAGCTCAGCATTGGCTAAAGTTGCCTTGTTCACTACTGTATTAGAAAGATTTCTCTCCATTCTGGCTTTCAGTATGTCTTTTGCCTGCGACCTGATTCTGAGCATGCTAATTACACTAACTGTGCTAGTTATCAAAAGAGCTACAACAATGATCGCCATGACCATTATCTGTATTTTACTTCTAATAGACAGTCGCTTCTTAGTTTTCATGACTTATCTCCTGGATCAAAGAAGATGTGCTCTAAGCTCTTCTCCACTCTTGTCTGAAAGATAAGCAGGTGGAATATCAAGGATTGTCTTGCATCCCTTAAGACCCTCATCGTTCATACGCTTTGCTGCTCTTGCAACTGCTACGAGATCGCTTGTTGTAAATTCAGGGTTTGAATCAAGCTTCAAGCTGTATTCAATAATGTGGTTGTGCTCCTTGTTAGCGCCTGTCTTGCCGCTTCTGAACACAAATCCGCCGTGTGCCATTCCACTGTGGTTCTTTAAAAGCTCTTCTTCGCTGATGAAATGAACTGTTGTGTCATAATCAGCAAAATAGTTAGGCATTTCCTTGATTTCTTTTTCTACTGCTGCAGCATCTGCGCCATCCTCAAGAACAACAAAGCACTCTCTTGTGTGCTTCTGTCTTGTTGTAAGCTCAGGATTCTCTCCGTTTCTAACTGCCTCAAGAGCGCTCTCTACAGGGATTGTGTACTGCTTGGCATTCTTAACGCCTTTGATTCTGCGGATGGCATCTGAATGTCCCTGAGATACTCCCTTGCCCCAGAATGTGTAATCATTTCCATCCGGAAGAATAGCATTTGAATAAACTCTTGCAAGTGAGAACATTCCAGGATCCCAACCACATGAGATAACTGCGATCTTGCCGCTTTCCTTTGCAGAAGCATCTACGTTTGCAAAATGCTCAGGAATTCTTGCGTGTGTGTCAAAGCTGTCAACTACGTTGAAAAGCTTTGCATACTCAGGAGTCTGAACAGGAAGATCTGTTGCACTTCCTCCGCAAAGGATCATAACATCGATCTTATCCTTATAATCAGCAACATCCTTAACAGAAACAACAGGAACTCCTTCTGTTGCTATCTTTAAAGAAGAAGGATCCCTTCTTGTAAACACAGCTACAAGCTCCATGTCTGGAGCAGCCTTAACTGCAAGTTCAACACCTTTACCAAGGTTTCCATAACCCAGGATTCCAATTCTAGTACTCATAAACTCCTCCTTATCGCTTAAAACCTGACCCTAATCTGGCCTAAATTAATTTCGATTATACAACAATCAAAACTCCAGCCAAAGATATTTTTTACCATCGTTTCCAAAAAGAATACACTTGCCTATGGTCTCGCGCTCACTAAGCTGTTCTCGCCAGTAATCACCAAGGGCATTTAGCACTTCATCTGGAAGTGAAGAAACCGGAGTATCCGGCAGATACAAGGTAAAGTTTTTTCCGTCGTCATCCACTCCAGGTGGTGTTACAAAATATGTGTGAGTCTTAACGCCGGTCTTTGTCTCCTTTACAACCTCAGTCCCTGCTTCATTCTTGAGGGTAAGGTCAGAAAGAGTGAGAGTAAACTCGGTGTCACTAACCTTTTTCTTTAATGCAAACTTGCCTGTGAACTCGTTCTTTTTTGACTCATTTCCATTTTCACTTGAATAATTAGATGAATAGTAGGAACCTTCTACGCTGCCATCAGCATTTATATGAAGGATCGTGCTTGCATCCTCATTATTTCTGAGAGAAAGATATATCGGGAAAAAGGCACTTGTTTCAATGAAATTGTCAGCATTGAAGGTCTCGATATCAGGATCAAAAGTGTACTCAAGTTCCTTCCACTCAACATCCTCAGCGCTTGCAATTTCAGGTGTAAACCCTTCAGCCTCTGCCTTCTCCTTAATGAGTTCATTGAGTTCTTTTATAGAAATAGTCTCAATCCCTACAGCATCATAGAACCTCTTCAGAGGATACTCATCATCATATAGCCCGTCGTCCTCAATAAGCTTGCAGTAGAAATATCCGCCAAGACCGTTGTCATTCTCATAATCGCCGCTATACTGCGCGTAACTGAACACATTGTCCTTTTCATCTTCTGTATTATTAAAATCGAAGCTAAAGAAAACAAAGCTTCCCGGAAGCGGCATTTCAAGACTTACATGCTCGCCTTCACCGCCCCAGATATCTCCGGGATATTCCGTATCTGAGCAGTCAAAAACGGTTGTCTCGTCACCGTAGATATAATGCCAGTTTCCACGGGCATCTATGTAGCTCTTTTCAAAATAATGATTGGAAGCTCCGCCTGATCCGTCGCCGTAAATATATCCGTATTTATTGATTCCGACTCTGCTTCGTGACCAACCCTCATTGGAATAAAGACACTCAAGCTTTCCATCAATTTCTTTTATAATAAGGTACTCAGCCCAATCCTCCAGAGAAGGTGTGTGGATGCAGACTGCCAGCTCCTCATTGCCGTCATTTCCGCAGTCAAGGTAAGAATATTCGATTCCTTCAAGCTCAATCTTGGCGCCCTCAAACTGCCCAAGATAATTGGAAATAATTACATTTGTAAGTTCCTCAAGGGTGTAACTTAAGTCTTTATCCTTTTCAAAAGAAAAATATGTTCCAAAGTCCCTGTCCTGATTTATATGAACTTTTGCCTTGTTCGCAAGGAAGTTTGCATATGTAGCCTCGACCGCATCCGCCTCAGCTGTTGTTTCATCTGAAGTCTGAACATCTTCCGATGTATCTTTTGACGCCTCTTCTGTCGTAGCTTCTAAAGAAGAGCCCTCGCCTGCATTTTTCTGATCAGTCCCGCATGCAGAAACTAAAAATGCACAGGCCAACATGATTCCAATCAGTTTTTTCTTCATATAATCCTCCTCGCAAACTTTTGCATTTGCACATTCTTCCTCAATTATACTTCCTTTAATTATTTCTGACACCATTGAATAGATAAAAAAAGTATGATAACATTCATAGACACTTTACAGGTTTTTTGATTTATATAATAAGGAAAAGATATGTTATACACAAAAACAATAGAAGAAATGATCGAAGACAGCAGAGACAAGCTTGTCATCGATGTTCGTGAAGAAAAGGATTTCAATAAAAGTTCATACCCGGGAGCTTTGAATATTTCCTGGGAAACATTTTCTGATCATGAAAATGAACTGTCAAAAGATAAGCCAATTTATCTTTTGTGTTACTCGGGAAAGCACTCAGTAGAGATCTGCGAAGAGTTCACTCCAAAGGGCTACGAGATTTACAGCATAGAAGGCGGTATCTACAGCTATTACAGATATACTATAGAGCATCAGCTCTCTGATGAAGATGAAAAAGAAATGCGCTGCAAAGAAATCGAGCGAAGCATCATCAAGAAGTTCAGGCCTGAGCTTTGGAGCCAGTTCACAAAAGCGATCAACACTTACGACCTCATTCAGGACGGGGACAAGATTGCTGTCTGCATATCCGGTGGAAAAGATTCCATGCTGATGGCTAAGCTTTTCCAGGAGCTTTCAAGGCATGGTAAAAAGAACTTTGAAGTAGTATACCTGGTAATGAACCCCGGCTACAACGACATAAACTACACCACAATTGTCAACAATGCCAAACTGATGCAGATTCCTATAACTGTTTTTGACTCAGATATCTTTGACATTGTAGATAAGAAAATTTCAGGATCACCCTGCTACCTGTGTGCAAGAATGAGACGTGGTGCTCTTTACAGTAAGGCAAAAGAGCTTGGATGTAACAAAATAGCCCTCGGTCACCACTACGACGATGTCATCGAAACCATACTGATGGGAATGCTCTACGGTGGTCAGATACAGACTATGATGCCAAAGCTTCACAGTACAAACTTTGAGGGCATGGAACTTATAAGACCTCTTTACCTCATCAGAGAAGAGAATATCAAAAAATGGATGGCATACAATAATCTCACTTTTATCAACTGTGCCTGCAGGCTGACAGAGAGCTGCGCAAGCTGCGGCGGTACAGATAAGGGCAGCAAGCGCGCTGAGATAAAATCTCTTATTTCAGAGCTCAGAGAAAGAAGCCCTTATATAGAAGCAAACATCTTCAAAAGTGTGGAGAATGTTCATC
>JAFPVA010000326.1 GCA_017413105.1 Butyrivibrio sp.
GTAGTTGCCCAGTCAGAATAACCGTGGTTGGTAACAACTGATCCAAGGTGCTGGAACTCCTCGTTCTCATACTCAATTGAGCCCTTAAGCCAGTTCTCACTATCCAGGTACATCACAACTCCGCACTGATCAAAGCGGTGACGGCTGTCAGCAAAATCTGTTTTCACCACAAAGGAAAAGAACTTCTCCTCTGTTTCCATTTGAAACACAGGAGCATTATCATTCCTGAAATGATAGTACGTCCTCTGCCACAGATCTGTATGTGGCAATGTCGTCACAGTAATATTATTCTCTGTCACACTGTAGCTCTTCGGTTCTCTGGTCCAAGTGAATTTCAACATATCTCATTCTTCCTCATCCGGTAATTAAAAACTGTGCGCTCATAGTATACCGATTCAAACTAAAGTGCCGGCGGAAATTATGGAGCAGTTGCCGGGGTTAAATTCCGCTAGAACTTTCTATGGCATGTGACCGTTTTCATTCTGCTACTATTCCTTGTTGGAAAACAGTGGCATTTATTTTTTGGTAATATTTTGTATCTAGCTCTGCCATAATTGGTTTTCACTTAATGGTAGCAGTTTGTTTAAAGCCTGCCTTAATGCCACTATAAGCGACATCTAGTGCTGCTGTCATCAAATAACTCGACTTTTTACGCAGGATAAATTGTCATTCTGCAAGACGGAGGAATGAGTCGTACCGAGCGGTACGACGATTGACGACAACGCATCAGATGGCAATTTAGTCAAGTAATAAAGTCGACTTATTTGGTGACAGTAAGTAAATCTTTTTTGACAAACCATTTCTTTTGGCAGATTTGGTCCAGCCGGGTTTGCCATCACCCGGAATTTTGAACTTAAAGCTCCTGACTGAAGAACTCTTTCAAAGCCGCTGTGACTTCATTTAAATGTCTGGTATAGCAGTGATCATCCCCATGGATAGTGACAAGCTTTGCGTTTTTATAAAGTTTTGAAGCCTCCACGCCCCATGAGTAAGGCACTGCCTCATCATCATCTCCGTGAATGATAAGAACCGGACCATCATATCTTTCAATCTCATCCTCAACATGAATGGTCTGAGCCGCTCTGATATAGTCTCCGGATAGCTCAAAGTCACCTGATGATACCACTTCCGGGATGTTCTTTGGATCAAAAGAAGCCCCTAGAATACTTCCCTGTCTCGCCACCTCAGGGATCATCCAAGCCGGTGATAAGGGAATTATTGCCTTAAAAGCATCCGGGAACATTCCTCCTATGAGCATAGTTAAAAGGCCACCTTGAGAATGACCGCAGAGATAAAGGTCAGTTACAAAATCCAGTTTCTTAACATAATCCATAACTGAAAAGGCATTATTTACCCACTTGTATAGATTATGATTTTTAAACTCTCCGCCACTTTTGCCATGACCATACATCTCTACGCGAAGCACGGACACGCCCGATTCAACAATGGCATCTTTAGCCGCTAAAATATGTTCTTCCTCCATATGTCCCGTAAAGCCGTGGATCAAGATGCAAAGGGGCCCCTTTGTGATACCTTCCGGGCAATCCATTTTTGCGTGAAGTTTTATTCCATCACTATCAATAAAAAACTCATTCTGCATTATAACAACCTCCTGTTCTACCTTTTTTCAACTACACCATTATCTTACAGAATATTGCGCATTACACGCCTGATATCATCTGCATGATGCCCATAGAAAACAATATGGTGATTTCCACAGGGCTTTTTTAGAATCTCCGAAACATCTTCCTCTAGTCTAACAAGAATCTGAGTACGGCAAAGATCAGGTTCATCAAGGTTTTTGATGATCTTTCCATCGCTGACAAAAAAGTTTTTTAGATCAGCCGAAAGTCTGAAAACAGTCACATCTTCCTCTCGAAGATATCCCTTAATCGCTACTCCGGTTCCGGACTCAAAATGAGTATCAAGTCTCTGGTCTCTTGTCATTGCAAGTGGAATCGTGCAGTGAGCCAAAACCATAGTATTGTCCGCAGGTATTATCCTGGATGGATTAGCCTGGAACGAAGGCTGCCCCGTAAGAAGCTTTACAATATGCATTGAAATAAGTGCTGCTATATCTCCCTCACATGCGGCAGTCACACCTTCATCGTTTAGAAGCGCAAGTCCTGCGCATCCTGTAGTCGCTAGCGGCTTCAAAAGATCAAAGCATCTTACAGTAAATCCGGAAAGGTCGTACTTATCAGCTATTGTCTTAAAGGCTCCGAATACTCGAAGCGCCTTAACCTTTTCGGAATCATCAAACACTCCCGGAAGGAGATCCTTGTTGACCATAGCCACGCGGTCATACTCCTGCTTTACTTCATCAAGAGAAATGTCATTAAAGGTTACCCCAAGTTTTTTAGTAACCTCGTCGTATGCAGGAACCGAAGCAATAAGCCAGTCTGAAGGGTGTCCCATTACTCCGAATACAGTCTCGCTAAGACTTTTCTTAAGTTTTTCTGTCATGACAAGGGTTCTGATTCGGTCAGCAATATAGTCCACATCTCCATGCAGAATCTCTCCATTTTTGCCCCTGCCTGTAATAAAAGTCATGATTTCCAAAGACGCAGCAAGAGAATTATTGGAGCCGTTGGTAAGAAGATAATATGGCTCCTTAAGCTTATCCAGATTTTGGAGAAAAAGATTCTCACTACCACCGGACTGAATGAATATGAGTTTTAAGTCACACTCATAGTCGTCAATATCACTCATATTGAGCTTGCTCCCAAGTTTTTCTTCAATATCTGAAATAAACCCACCTGTTATCGGATTGAGCATATCGTTATAATTCAGTCCTGATCTTAAGCCTGATATCTTAATATTCATTATAATTACCTCCTATTGCTTTTTATGATTTTTGTTCTGACGGCGCGACTTTGTGGAACGAGGGGACGGTTCCAATGTCATTTAGATAGCAAAAATCTTGATAACAGTATAATATTATAAACATGATAAATCCAAGCAAAATATATCCAGTTCTCGGGTTTACGGTCAAAAATTTCTATTTTTGAAAAAGGCA
>JAFPVA010000327.1 GCA_017413105.1 Butyrivibrio sp.
ACTCCTGATCCCTTCTGGATCTTAGCTGCCTTCTTAAGAAGAACTGCTGCAGGTGGAGTCTTTGTGATGAATGTGAAACTTCTGTCTGCATAAACAGTGATAACAACAGGAATGATAAGATCACCCTTATCTGCTGTCTGAGCGTTGAACTGCTTTGTGAATTCAACAATGTTTACACCATGCTGACCAAGTGCTGGTCCAACTGGTGGTGCTGGTGTTGCTTTACCAGCCTGGATCTGTAACTTAATATATCCTTCGACTTTCTTTGCCATAATGGCACCTCCTGAAAATATGTGGTCGGACACAATCTCCCGTGCCGGTCCTGCTCCCGCGGTTCGGTTCATCAGACTCGAAAAAACCTCGTCTGGAACCTATCGCCGGGGCAAGACCAACAACATGTCTAAAACGCATGTTGGGTCTTGCTCCCACTCAGTGGATTGAAACATATATTTACGCGCTCACACGCGGAAATACCAAAAAATTATGAATCGATCTTGCGAACCTCGGCAAAGCTAATCTCTACCGGAGTCTCGCGACCAAACAGATCCACATTGATAGTAGCGGTCTGTTTGCCAAGGTCCATTCTCTGGACAACACCTGCTGTATCTTTCCAAACGCCGGCGATAACTGCAATCTCATCACCAACACCGAAGTCAACAGAAACTGTATCTGTCTCCATGCCGAGAGCCTTGATTTCTGCATCTGTAAGTGGAACAGGCTTGCTTCCCGGTCCTACAAATCCGGTAACACCACGTGTATTGCGGACAACGTACCAGGTCTCATCATTCATATCCATATTCACAAGAACATAACCCGGGAACATTTTGCGCTGTACATTTTTACGAGCGCCGTTCTTCACCTCGACCACATCCTGAAGAGGAACTCTTACCTCTAAGATCTGGTTCTCGAGATGTCTGTTCTCAATAGTCTTCTCAAGATTAGCCTTAACCTTATTCTCATATCCTGAATATGTATGCACTACATACCAATGAGCATTTTCATTGCCTGTATTCTCGACAGTTTCAGGTGTCTCTGCCAAAGAAGCGTCTGTGTCTGCAGAAGCCTCTTCAGACATCAGATCCTTTTCCATCTCTTCTGACATATAATCTCCTTTATAATTAGAATAGGGATGTTATGAAACTCATACCATATTCAAATGCAATGTCCAATAAAGCAATCAACGCGCAACAAATAGCTGAAACAACAACTACTGCAGTTGTCTGCTTGATGATATCGTCCTTAGTAGGCCGAATAATCTTTCCGAACTCTGCCTTAACCCCTGTAAAGAAGCCTGAAATCTTGTTCTGTGCTACTTTGGTCTTCTCCATACCCGTAGTACCTCCTAATTTATAAGGATAATAATTACTTTGTTTCCTTATGTAAAGTATGCTTCTTGCAGAATGGGCAATACTTCTTCATCTCAACACGATCAGGATGTGTCTTCTTATCCTTTGTTGTGTCATAGTTACGATTTTTGCAATCTGTGCAAGCCAGTGTAATTCTTGTACGCATTTACTCTCACCTCCGGGCGTTTAATATTCGTTACATTTATTGTGATGATTCAGCGCCAGGCTCGAAATCATCGCATTTTGCGCATAAAAAAAAGACGTAAATCTCATGTCGCTTGTCAACTATACCATAAAGTTAAGTATCCGTCAACGGTTTTCCATTTATAATCATTAAGTTTTTATTAAAAAGACTAAAATACTACTTATAATCGTTGACATTTGCCTTTATTAATGTAGAATGAAAGTAACTAAACATAGCTTTATTTGCCCTCGTGCGACTGATGCCAAAGGAATGGCAGAAGATCCAACTCGTACGTTATCATGGAAGAAAGGAGGGGCAATATGGCAGGCATATCGCTAAATGGTGCTTATAACCATTTCATACAGGATTACGTATCAAAAGATGTTACACATGCCGATACACATCGTAAGGATGAGCTTCGGGATGTGTATAAATCAATTGCAAAAATCAACAAAAACTCCCCTCTTTATCTTTTAACAGACGATGACAAATCTCGCAATGATGCGATTGAAATAAAAGAACGAGCAAGACTTTTACGAGGCAACATTCTCGGGCTGAACAATCAGGACGACAAATCTTCTCTGGATCATTTCTCAGCCTTTACTACTGATGAAGAAAAGGTTTCCGCTTCTTATATAGGAAAGACTCCTGAAAGTGATGTCGGAAACATAGGCTTTGATATAGAAGTATCGTCCCTTGCTACCGCCCAGGTGAACACCGGAAAGTTTTTGGCAAAGGATTCGGCAGGACTCGCTCCTGAAAACTACGCATTCGATGTAAGGATAAGTGGTCAGGAATTTGAATTCCAGTTCAGCATTTACGCCGGCGACAAGAACATTGATGTGCAGGAGAAGATAGCCAAGCTTGTAAACAAAGCAGGCATTGGACTCTCAGCAGATATAATAGAAGATTCTCAAGGCAGAAATGCTCTGCAGATATCCTCGACACGCACAGGACTCAAAGCAGGCGAGACCAGCCAATTTGAAATTTATGAATCCTCAGGCACCTTAGCCCATGGTTCAGTTTCATTCCTTGGAATCGATCAGGTATCAGCACCTGCCACAAATGCACACTTCACTCTGAACAACGAGGAAAGGGCAGCCATCTCCAACAAATTTACAGTAGGTGGCAAATTTGAAGTATTACTAAAGGAAACAACAGATTTCAGATCACCTATTAGTGTAGGTGTAAAGAAAGATAACGAAGCCCTTAAGAAACACATAACTTCTCTGATCGATAATTATAATAATTTTGTCAATGAAGTTTCCGGCGAAAAAGACGTGAAATTCAAGAGTGACAAATTAAAGAGCGATATTGTTGGCATCGCTAAACAATACGTTTCTAATATAGAGGATACCGGAATAAAAATTGAAGCAGACGGAAAGCTCTCCATTGACGATGAACTGTTATCCCAGGCTATATCAGGAGCCGAAAGCAGAATAGCTCTCAACCCGATAAAACAGTTTTCTGACGCACTGATTGCAAAGACAAAGGATATTTCAGTGGATCCTATGCGATATGTGGACAGACCGGTCGTTAACTATAAGAATCCGGATAATAAAGATAATACCACATCTCCTTATATAACCAGTGAATACTCAGGAATGATGTTTAATAATTACTGTTGACGCAGTAATTATTGGCTTCGGTCACACCACTGCAGGGGTGTGATTTGAAATTATAAAAGTTGTCTCAGGTTATCCTGCAGACAACAAAACACGGCGAGTGAAATATCTCGCCGTGTTTTTTTACGCTGGTACGCAAAATCTCAACTATCGTATCAATATCATCCTATAATCTTACTGCACCCTGCTCATGTCCAGTGCAGCCCTTACAACCTGATCCATGTTGTAATATTTGTACTGTCCAAGTCTTCCGCCAAACAAAATATTCGGATACTCTTTTGCCATTTCAGTATATTCGGAATACAGCTTGTTATTCTTTTCATCATTCATAGGATAATAGGGCTCATCGCCATGCTTCCAGTTAGCAGGATACTCTTTTGTTATAACTGTTCCCTTCCCCTGACCATATTCAAAGTGCTTGTGTTCGATTATCCTTGTATAAGGCACTTCTCTCTCGGTGTAATTAACAACCGCATTGCCCTGATAATTATCAACGTCAGGAAGCTCTTCTGTCTCAAAGCGAAGTGATCTGTACTCTAAAGTTCCCAGCTTATAACCAAAGAACTCATCTATCATTCCGGTAAAAAGAATCTTATCAAAAGTATCGCCGTTTACGGACTCATACGGTTCTGCCGGAGTGTTGCCTTCCATCTTTACGAAATCATAGTAGTCCACTCCTGTCTTTACCGCGATGGATCCACTGAGGAACGGTTTCTCGTCATTCTTTTCAATAAGAAGAAGTCTCTCAACAAGAGCTGTGTAACCACCGATGGGAATTCCCTGATATCTGTCGTTAAAATAGTTGTTGTCATAAATATATCTCATGGGAAGTCTCTTTATTATGAAAGCCGGCAGATCAGTACAATCCCTGCCCCACTGTTTCTCGGTGTAGCCTTTTACAAGCTTTTCATAGATATCGCGTCCTGCAAGAGAAAGAGCCTGTTCCTCAAGATTTGCAGGTTCAAATTCTTCGGTGCCTTTCTCTTTCTTAATTCTGGAAATTTCTTCATCCGCCTGCTTTGCAATGATCTCTTTTGCCTCAGCCGGGGTACGCACTCCCCACATCTTACTGAAAGTATTCATATTAAAGGGAAGATTATACAGCTCATCCTTATATACAGCCACAGGACTGTTTATATAATTGTTAAACTCAGCAAACTCATTTACATAATCCCATACTTCCTTATCAGAAGTGTGAAAAATGTGCGCTCCGTATTTATGTACATTTATATCCATTACCTTCTCGGTATAGATATTTCCGGCCACATGCTCCCTCTTATCAATGACAAGAACACTTTTACCTTTCCTTGCCATTTCATGTGCAAAAACTGCACCAAAAAGTCCCGCTCCCACAATCAAATAATCGTATTTCATATCAAATCTCCTTTTCTAGAGACAAAAAAGTCCCATGGATTTATCTATTATAACAAATCCATGGGACTTTTTCATTTTTGTTTAAAAGAGATATCAGTCTGCCTGATACTTGTCAAGCTGAGAGAAGTCACCCATCATGTCGAGGATCTTCTTACGTCCAGCCTTGTTGAGCTTTACATACTGCTGCATTACACGGTTCTCAACAATCTTCTTTCCAAGGTCTGTACCCTGCTCAAGTGTAGAAAAATCAACTGGGTTAAGATTCAAACGATCACACATCTTAATTACTGTGCCGTAAGCCATTCCCTCAATTCCCCTATCAAGTGCTGTTACAAGTGTGCTATATGGAATAGACATATCAATTGCGAACTGTCTGACACTCTTATACTGCTGTAAGATTTCCTTCTTTAAAATCTCCGCCTTTGTCATATCGTTACCTCCTATATTACCTTTTTCTCTATCCTTTTGCAACATCAAGTCTATCACATAGACGGTATTTCGTCATTCACTTTTTAAGGGAATTTTCCGATAAATTTTTATTAAGAATGCCAAGGGTTTTTTGGCAATTTAACGAAAATGCGACTGATAACAAGAATTTGCGAAAGTGTTCACACTTTTTTCACAATTCATTGATACAATAAGAACTTTTTAGCGTTGATGACGTTTTTTCGAACACGCCAATATTCAAACAATTCCATCATTTATTAACGGAAAAACAGACAGCTTTTGTGTGCTGTCTGTCTCCTGCTCACTTCCCATAATAAAAATACAGATGTTATCTATATTTCTCAAGAACCGCTTGTTTCTGCTATTCTATTGGTCAAAAATGCCATAACTTCATTGTAGATATCTTTCGGAATACTATAAACTTTGTGTACATTTCCCGCACATATAAGGTCTATAGAACCCATTCTTTTCCTAACTTCCACCACATCTCTATATTGAACTACCTCTTTTTTGAAGTCTTTTTTGCTGCTGAACTCAACTCGCTCCGCATAGAGTCTGAGTATCCCCTCTTTTAGTCCTGAGGTAACATTTATCTCATACTCCGGTTCATCCTCGCCAAGCATAATGTCAAAGCCTCTCTGTCCGTCGTTGGAAACCATGACCGGCTGCGTAATCTGAGCATTTAAGAATATCTTATCCCGCTGATTCTCATCCACCTCTGTGACTATAGTTTCAATAAGGCCGCTTAAGGAATTAAAGTACACCTTGATTGAAAAGTCTGATGACAGAAGAATATGAATCACCTTATTCCTGATCTTATGCCTGAATTTCAGGGTATGAAACCCGGCTTTTGCCGCAAAAATAATTCTGTTGCCGGGCTCAATCTCATAATAGGTAGTTTCATCCAAAAACAGCATCATTGTGCCGCCGCTCAAATTTCTCTGACCGGTGCAGACCACCTCTACAAGATAGTCCTTATCATCTTCAAAAAGCCTTCCGCCACAGAACGAGCAGAAGTTAATCTTTGTATTCACATTATCCGGAATTACTCTTTTACAATTCGGGCAGTTCATCGACAATTCTCCTCGTATCGTGATTATAATTAATCATACCATATTTTTGCTCTCCTGGGTCACCAAACCATAAACCTCCCGGAGCAAGGCATCTTCCGGCCTGTCCTCTACTGACATACTCACTGTCTGCAATTACCACGTCAAAAGTATGGTCCGGCCAGGGAAGTCTTATGGTATTAGGATCGCCATATATGCATTCATCAGCTATAAGGCCTGCAATTCCTGCTTCCTCGGAGGTTCTGCACACTCCTGCCACGAAAATCCCTTTGCATTTTTCCTTTAGATATGCTGCATTTGCACCAAAACCGCAGGAAAAATCAATTACTCTTAGCGGCCTCTTATGCTTTTTGGCTTCTTCTAAAACTTTTTCGCAGGCTTCTTCCAAGGGAAGACAATACCCCCATACATCAAAGCCCCACTTTGCGCGAAATCTTTCTCTTCCTGCTTCCATGGCATTATTGTGACCCTCAAAGCCACTTCCGCCATTGTGATACACAAAACTGTTTAAGCATATATACTGCTCAAATCCGGCTTTGGCAAGCCTTATTCCTAAATCGTCATCCTCAAAATATCCCGGTGAAAAAGATTCATCAAAGATACAGCCATCTTCTTCTATCTCGCGGATTGCATTCCTTGAAAGTAAGAGTGCGAATCCTGTGAGGCGAAAAGCCCTCTGATAAGGTATATCCAGTGGTACACTTCTTCTTGAGGAATATTCCTTAAAGATTTCCAGCGCTTCAGAAAAAGGCATCAGTTTATGCCATTTGACATCCTCTGCTTTTGCCTTTTCAGATATATCTTCCGGAATAAGATCAGCAAATTCCGATATGTCAACTTCCTGTAAAGAGGCGCTGTTGGATAAAGGCCCCGTCGCCCCAACATTTCTGCTATCGTAAAGTCCCATTCTAAGCCAGAATAGCGAAAGCGGCGTAAGTACAGCATCATTATTCAAAAAAAGAATGTCATTTTCTTTTCGGCAAGCATTGGCTCCAAGATTACATCCCTTTGGAAATCCCAGATTCTCACTGCTTTCAATCAGCTTAAAATCATAATCCGCATTATCTCTCTTTTCCCTGAGATATTCTATTACTCCTTTTTCCGTGGAACTATTGTCCACAACAACAATTTCAAAGCTCCCCTTTGGAAGTTGTTCCTCAATGGAAGCGATACACTCTTTTACAAGTCCCAGGTCATTGTAGGAAAGAATCATTATGCTGGTATTCTTTACCCTGATGCCTTTCCTGTTTTTTATCTCTTCAAAAGAGCTCTCTATTACCGCATGATCATCTTCATCCTTGCAGTAAAAGAGAGCCATCTCCATACATAAGTAGGCCCAGTTCACATTGATATTGATGAAATAAAGGCCAAGCATATAGTATAATTCGTAATTTGTATTGTCGTAGTAAAGTCCCTTTTGGATAGCATCAAATTCTGCAGCACTGTCTGCAAGTGCTTCCCAGAGAGTTGCCTCCAAAATAAAAAGATTCGCAGCTTCCTCATCACTTTTTTCCTGAAGGCACAGATATTCTTCCTGAAGCTCGTAGAGAGCCTTTTTGTATTCATTTTGAACTATGTATTCCTTAAGCTGCTCGTACAATCATCAGTCCTCTTGTTCTTCGCACCTGGCTGCTTCTCTCTCATAATCTTCAGCCTGTTCTTCATTTCCAAGCTCCCTGTAGCATATGGCTATTGCTCGTCTTGGTATTTCTCTGCTCTTTCTTATATCCAGTATGCTCTGGGCTTCGTAAGCTGCGTTATAGTACCAGATAATTGCCTCATCCAGATCCTTTTTACTGTAATAATAGTCCCCCAGCTCGCAGCACATCTCACTGGACATTTCACTGATAGCATCCTTTAAGGAATACTTCAAAAGATCGTCAGGATTTTTTTCCAGAACTGCGACATGGGCAAGGACACAGCTGGCTTCCTTTATCTCATCGAGGCTTCTGCTGTTATCCAGTACAGACCCGGCAAAATAGTCCCTTGCCGATATGAAGTCCTCATCGCTTCCCGCCATAAAAAGTTCTCTGGCATACATGCCATGAAGTCTTCTTGAAAGCCTCCTTCCCTGCCTTACAGTTCTTCTGAAGGATTCAAGGTCCCTACCTGCGTGATTTTCTCTGGGTCTGTGGATTATTTCCACATCACAGTCGCATATCACCGGATCCAGGGAAACCTGCTCGTGAATCGGATCGATCCACTGGAAATTCCTGACCCTTCTAAACAGCTTTGGTCGAAGTTCCCTGTCAAAATTATAGACCGTTCTGTAGGAAAGCTGATTACAATAGTACATCTGGACTATGTCAACGTTCAGGTCACCGATGTCCTCCTTCAGCTTCAAAAAGCGCTTTCTGTTTTCCTCGTCAATCTCTTCATCTGCATCTGCAGCATAAATATAATCGCCGGTGGCAAGAGAAAAAGAGTAATTCCTGGCATCACTAAAATCGCCGGTCCAGTCAAAATGGTACACACTGGCGCCTTTCTCTTTTGCAATCTCCACGGTTCTGTCTGTAGACCCGGTATCCACAACAATCATTTCATCGACTATTCCTTTGAGGCTGTCCAAGCACTTTCCCAGGCAGTTCTCTTCGTTTTTAACAATCATACAAAGGCTTATCTTGATCATGTGTACACCTCCACGAATACGCGCTTGTATAATTAATGTTAACGGTTTATCATCTATTTTTCAAGTGACAAGTGCTGTGGTAAAATATGAGGAGTGCCTAAACATGATTTTGTAAGAAAGCTCATAAATTCATGCAAAAGGGCAAATCCTCATGGTTTTGGGAGTATGATTTACAAAATGAAAAATCTGTCTCATAAATATAATTTCATTAACATTTTTCTATTATGTGTCCTGCTTGCTCTTTTGGGTACAGCCTGCGGCTCTGCAAGGCCCTATGATGGTCAGAACTATATAAAAGAGACTCAGCTCACAGAGGCGGGTGATAGCCCTTCCGAATATGCAGCAAATCTTCAGGTAATCAAAAACTTTGATACAAAGCTCAGCGTTCCCACTTATATAACCAAGGTGGATGATACATATTTTATCGTGGACTGCTACCACAACAGAATTATCTATTCTGACTCTTTGGAGGCTCCTCTTACCGAGTGGTACATCATGACCGGAGAAGTCACCCAGCCTCATACCATTGCCAGCGATGGAAAGGTATATCTGGTGGATGACACCGAGAACCACAGAATCCTTGTCTTTGAAAAGATAGATTCCAAGTTCATAAATACTCAGGTTCTTTTTGACGTGGGAACAAGACCCCACTATACCGTATACGATGAAAAAACCGACACCTTCTATGTATGGAGTTCCAAGACCGGAGAGCTCTTTTGTCTCAGACATACAGCGGACTCCACCAGAATGTACCTCACGGACATTCGCAAGATACCGGAACTTGACGGAATCTATGTAAGATCCTTTTCCATCATAGATGGTGATATCTACTTTGTGTCCGGAGTATCTGACAACGGTGATAAGGGAAGAATATATCGTTGCGACTTGAAAGACCTCTCTATAAAAAAGACCTATGATGTTCCGGACAATCTTTCAGGTATGGTACAGATAACAAAGATTCAGGATTATTACTATATAACAACCTCTACTGACATAAGCGGAAGCCAGGACCACGCAACCCTGCTTCGCACCAGGTCTCTGGACAAGCTTGCTGCAAATGATTATGAGGATATTTATTCCAGATATTTCATCGGAGGCGGTACTCCATATTATATTTCAGAAGTAGAGGGTACCTACTTCCTCACAGAGCACAGACTCATGGATCATCAGATATGGAGTTTCAAGGTTAAAAGCAATGAAATAACTGACGTAGAGACTGTTTACTAAATATTTTTAAATTCTTTTTTACTTAATAAAAAATTTATACTTCCTATATTTCGTTTTTATTAGTACAATAATCTTGAGGGGATTTTTAAAATGAGATTATTATCAAACGCAAGAACGTTAATCGACTTGTTCAAGGATTATCGTTCTATGAATAAAGACGATCTGGAAGATTTTTACCAGACAAAATGTGATTATTATCAGAATTATGTCGGCATCAGCCTTTGGGCGGGTGTTATTTTTTCTATAACCTATCTTTTTTCAGATTATCTTTTAAACGGAAGCTACCTGCCAACCTTGATTCCAAGGTTGTCTGTTTTAGTGGCACTGTTAGTGTTTGTTATTGTCACCCACTTTTTCAAAAACAGAGCAATCACCGTCTTTATGGACTATTTTCTTTCCCACTGCATAGTTCTTGCAACAATCTGGGCAATCTACCATTTAGAAGACAGGATTCATGCAAGTGAAGGCTTTATTATCATGAATCTCTTATTCATCACTGTGGGCTTTGTCTCAAGGCCCAGAGAAATTGCCATCTCTACTTTTATTTTCTGGATGGAAATCCTCATCTCAAACGCTTTTAACCACTATTCCAATCTGGACATCATCTTTGCGCTGGAGATTCCCTGCGGACTGGCTGTTTTTTGCTCCCAGGCGCTTTTAATGCTCTTTTACCTGGATCACTACAGAATACGGCAGAAACTTGAGCTTGCCATGATAACAGATCCCCTAACCCAGGTTTATAACAGGCATCTTTTGGAAAAAATAGTTACGCAGAATGCGTTAAAGGATGTAACAGGTCCCGTTGCCATCGCAATGCTCGATATTGACTATTTTAAGCAGGTAAACGACGAATACGGGCACTACACCGGCGATCTGACTCTTCTATACATTGGACAGAAGCTCTCAAAGGGCACCCACGCCAACGACTATGTCATCCGATACGGCGGTGAGGAATTTGTCATCATTTTAAAGAACTGCGATGTAAATAATGCCTGTGCCCGCATGGAACAGTTCCGTCGGGAAATCGAAAGCGCTACAGACACTCCTGTACCGTTCACTATTTCCGTAGGCGTCTCCCGTTATACAGGAGATTTCTCCAGGTCCATACAAAATGTTGACCACGCCCTGTATAAGGCCAAGAACACAGGACGCAACAAAGTAGTGGTGGTGTGATTCCCCGGAAGGTTAGTGACAAGAGTTTACTCCAAAAGGCAGTATCACCGGGATATATAGGCTCACTGTTCCTTCGCAGTGAATTGCTAAATCTAAAAAACCAGAGAATGTCTCATTTCACGTAGTTCAGAAAAATCGACATTCTCTGTTTTTTATCTTAAGCACTTCATCTGCTCCTCACAATGATTCGCCTATATATTTCCGTTGACACTGCCTTTTTCACCTAAATCCTCATCTATACATAATTCCATTGTATTTCTCCTGATACAGGTAATCAACCAGTCTTTGGAATCTTTCATCAAACGGCAGTCTTCTGTCTGTGGATCCCTCTGCTGTGTTTTAAGAGCAACTGATAATTCGCTTAGTTTTTTACTCATTTTATCAAGAATATTTCCATCTGAATTTATATAATTGAATTACGATATCGTAGTAGAAAGGATATGGAGCATGGAGAATATTCAACTTCTTGTAGAAGCTTTGGAATATATTGAAGATAATCTCACTGAATCTATCAAAACAGAGACCATTGCTGATTATCTGCATTGCTCTAAGTCCTCTATAGAGAAGCTTTTCAGATACGTTAACAATATCAGTATTAGGGATTACATAATCCGAAGGCGAATAAGCAAGGCTTCGAGAGAGATTGTCCATAATCCGGAAAAATCTTTGCTTGATATTGGCTTGGAATATGGTTATGGCAGTAATGAAGCTTTTTCTAGAGCATTTTACAGTGTGTGGCAAGTTTCGCCTTCTGAATTCCGGAAAAATCCCTCTGAGTTTGAATTGTTTCCCGGATATAGGATTGACCGAGAACTAATGGAGGAAAAGATGATGGCTGACAGAAAGAAGATTGATATAAGTGAGTTATACGACTGCATAAGGGAAAGAAAAGGGTGCTATTTGGTGCTGGGTGATATCAAGAGTCTTATTCCTATAAATGATATTTCTCATAAAGCAGGAGATTTGGCAATAATAACTGCTATGAAGCGCATGGCGCAAGCGGCAGGAAAAGAAGATGTTATTTTTCGCATAGGTGGAGATGAATTTGTAATCCTGACAAATTCATCGGATGAAACCTATGCCAAGAGTATTTGTGAAGAAATACTTAACCACAATGAAGAGAAAATATCTTGGGAGGGAAAAGAAATACCTCTTTCGTTGTATGTAAAGGCTGTACGTTATGAAGGTAGAACGGCTTTGAGATATTCTGAGTTTTTCACTATGCTTCAGAATGAACTAAGTGATGAATACAAAAGGCAGTCGTAAATTTATGGCAATAAAAAATAAGGCATTTGAGGCTGTTCTGAATAACATGAAAGCCGCAAATGCCTTATTCTTTTATTGACTATAAATTACGGCGAAAGAAAAGTGAGCAATTATAAATCTTTTTCTAAGCCCGTCCTCTTCATCACTCCTCGGAAGTGTCGCCGACAGGCTTTCCGCCGGTTGCCAGCCACTTAAGGTATGCGTTGATAAACGGATCCAGTTCTCCGTCGAGAACTGCATCGGCATTGGATGCCTTAAAGCCTGTTCGTGTATCATTTACCATAGTGTATGGCTGAAGGACATAAGAACGGATCTGGCTGCCCCATGCGTTGTCCATAACCTCGCCTCTGATTCCGGCGAGCTTGGCTGCCTGCTCCTCCTGCTTCATGATGAAGAGCTTGGCTTTCAACATCTGCATAGCCTTATCCTTGTTCTGGAACTGTGATCTCTCATTCTGGCAGGCAACAACCACACCTGTAGGAATGTGTGTGATACGAACAGCTGATGAAGTCTTGTTGATATGCTGACCGCCGGCACCACTTGAACGGTAAGTATCAATTCTGAGGTCATCAGGATTGATCTCAATATCAATATCTTCCTCAATATCAGGCATTACATCACAGGAAACGAAGGATGTCTGTCTCTTAGCCTGTGCATTAAACGGACTGATACGAACAAGTCTGTGAACACCGTGCTCAGACTTAAGAAGTCCGTAAGCATTTGTTCCTGAAATCTGGAAAGTAACTGATTTAATACCGGCTTCATCGCCATCAAGAAGGTCGAGAACTTCTGTGGTAAATCCCTTTCTCTCTGCCCATCTTGTGTACATTCTGTAAAGCATTGATGCCCAGTCACAAGCCTCTGTTCCACCGGCACCTGCATTAAGTCTTAAGATTACATCATATTTATCGTAAGGCTGATTGAGAAGATTGCTTATCCTGATATTCTCAAGAGTTGTCTCAAACTCATCAAGCTCAGATCTGATCTCCGCAGCCATGTCTTCATCATCAACACCTTCTGCATTCTGCATGTCAATAAGGTCGATGATGTCTGTATACTGATTATTGAGCTTTTCGATATCTGCCACAAGGTCCTGCATATTCTTGAGATCCTTTGTTTTCTTGTTGGCCTTCTCGGCATTATCCCAAAAGCCCGGCTCTTCCATCTCTCTTGAGAGCTCTTCTATTATCTTCTTTTTTGTTCCAAGGTCGAGAGAAGCTGTAACCTCATCGAGGGTACCCTTCAAATTCTGAATCTCAACCTTCATCTGATCAAGTATTACCATTTTGTTCTCCTATACATATAAATGAGCGATACGGATTGCTCCGCTTCGCTCCCGCACTCCTACATACATTCGTAATTCGCACTATCGTGCTACTTACTCATGTACGTTGCCTCCCAAAATACATGCATTGATTTCTGCAAGCAGATCAATGCATGCATTTTCATCGGCTTATCGCTCATGCCCTGCCGTGGCAGTTTTTGTACTTCTTGCCTGAGCCGCATGGGCATGGATCATTCGGATAAACCTTGGCCTCAACTCTCTTAACGGGAGCCTTTGCTACGGAATCATCCTTGTTTGTTCCTGTAACCTTTGCAACCTGCTCACGTTCAACCTTCTCGGCGATATGAACATGGAACAGAAGTCTTACTGTATCCTCTCTGATGGCCTTTGTCATATCATCAAACATTTCATAGCCGGCAAGCTTGTACTCAATCTTAGGGTCTCTCTGACCATAAGCCTGAAGTCCGATACCCTGACGGAGCTGATCCATATCGTCGATATGATCCATCCACTTTCTGTCAATAACTTTAAGAAGGATAACACGCTCAATCTCACGGATTGTCTCTGGCTCAGGGAACTCAGCCTCTTTTGCCTCATAGAGCTTAACAGCCTCTTCTTTAAGCTGCTGAGCAAGACCTGACTTTGTTCTGGTCTCAATGCGTCCTCTTGTGATCTTCTTAAGAGGAACAGTCGGTAAAAGAAGTTCATTGAGCTCGTTAAGATTCCAGTTATCAGCATCTGACTCTTCGCCAACAACGGTCTCAACGTCTGCCTCGACTATATCTGTAATCATCTTGTAGATAGAATCGCGAAGTGACTCTCCATCGAGAACCTTCTTACGCTCTGCATAGATGATCTCTCTCTGTTCATTATTAACCTGGTCATACTCAAGAAGGTTCTTACGTATGCCATAGTTATTGGACTCAATCTTCTTCTGAGCTGATTCAATGGCTTTTGAAAGAGATGAGTGCTCAATCTCCTGTCCATCCGGAATCTTAAGGGCATTAAACATAGCGATGAGTCTCTCAGATCCAAACAGACGCATGAGGTTATCTTCAAGTGAGAGATAGAACTTGGATTCACCCGGATCTCCCTGACGTCCGGCACGACCACGGAGCTGGTTATCGATACGTCTGCTTTCATGTCTCTCAGTACCGATTATCTTAAGGCCACCAGCTGCTCTGGCCTCCTCGTCAAGCTTAATATCCGTACCACGACCGGCCATGTTGGTTGCGATGGTAACAGCACCCTTTCTTCCGGCCTCTGCAACAATCTCAGCCTCCATCTCATGGAACTTGGCATTAAGTACCTGATGATGGATTCCTCTCTTCTTAAGAAGCTTACTGATTTCTTCAGAGGATTCAATTGTAATGGTACCAACAAGAACAGGCTGACCTTTCTCGTGAGATGCTACAACATCATCACAGATAGCATTCAGCTTTTCCTTCTTGGTCTTATAAACAGCGTCCTGATGGTCAATTCTGATTACAGGCTCATTGGTAGGAATCTCAATAACATCAAGACCGTAGATATCACGGAACTCTCTTTCCTCTGTAAGAGCTGTACCTGTCATACCGCACTTTTTCTCAAACTTGTTAAAGAAGTTCTGGAATGTGATGGTAGCCAGAGTCTTGGACTCTCTCTTAACCTTAACGTGCTCCTTAGCCTCGATGGCCTGATGAAGGCCGTCCGAATAACGACGTCCCGGCATTACACGGCCTGTGAACTCATCGACGATAAGTACCTCATCATCCTTAACGATATAATCGTGATCCTTCTGCATAAGGTTATTGGCACGAAGTGCAAGAATGATATTGTGCTGGATCTCAAGGTTCTCAGGATCAGCGAGATTCTCTATACGGAAGAAGCGCTCAACCTTGGCAACACCCTGTGCTGTAAGGTTAACGATCTTATCTTTCTCATTAACGATGAAGTCACCGGTCTCTTCTCTCTCAACCCCCATGATGGCATCCATCTTGGAGAGATCTTCCATGTCCTCACCTCTTGTCATCTGCTTGGCAAGGATATCGCAGGCCTCATAGAGCTTGGTAGATTTGTCGCTCTGACCTGAAATGATAAGAGGAGTACGAGCTTCATCAATAAGGATTGAGTCAATCTCATCGATGATGGCATAGTTAAGTCCGCGCAAAACACACTGTTCCTTGTAGATAGCCATGTTATCACGAAGATAGTCAAATCCCAGCTCGTTATTGGTAACATAAGTAATATCGCAGTTATAGGCAGCTTTACGCTCCTCAGAGGTCATGCTATTAAGAACGACACCAACAGTCAGTCCAAGGAATTCATGAATCTTACCCATCCACTCAGCGTCACGCTTTGCAAGGTAATCGTTAACTGTTACAACATGAACACCCTTGCCTGCAAGAGCATCAAGATATGAAGGAAGTGTAGCAACGAGAGTTTTACCTTCACCGGTTCTCATCTCAGCAATACGTCCCTGGTGAAGAATAACACCACCAATAAGCTGTACTCTGAAATGTTCCATTCCAAGAACACGCTTGCCGGCTTCACGAACTACTGCATAGGCCTCCGGCATGATATCATCCAGAGTCTGACCATCTGCAAGTCTCTTCTTAAATTCTGCTGTCTTGGCCTTCAGCTCATCATCTGAAAGCGCATGCATCTGTGGCTGCATAGCCTCAATAGAATCGACTGTAGCTCTTATCCTTCTGAGCTCTCTCTCACTATGGGTTCCAATAATCTTATCTAAAATGCTCATTTCCTCTATTCTCCTAAAAAAGGGCAGAAAAACCCCTTTAATTCAAAGCAAAGTTCAAAGCACATTGTAGCAGATTCATCTTATCTTTTCAACCTTATCGAAAAACACCCATGTCCGAACTATAACAATAGTTTCAGGCATGGATGTTTTTGTTGGGATCAAGCTGTGACTACTTTGTTCTTACCTGTATTCTTAGCCTCATAAAGAGCTTTATCTACATTAATAATGGTTTGCGAATATTCACCTGTATAAGATGACACCCCTATCGAAACAGTAAATGCTATCGGTGTTTCTTTTGCGCTCTCAATATCTTTTCTGAACTGTTCCATACGTGTGCTGGCATCATTAATTTCGCAGTTTCTGAGAATAATAACGAATTCCTCTCCACCATATCGGATTACATAACCATTTTCCCCTATCTCTTTTACCAGTTTCTGTCCCAGATACACAAGCACCATGTCACCGGTGAAATGACCATTCACATCGTTTATCTTTTTGAAATCATCAACATCCAGCATAGCCACAGATATATGCTCATCCGGAGAACTGTTCTTTATCATATTGTTGGAAATAATCTGGTCCAGAAGATGCCTGTTATAAACCTGAGTCAGAGGGTCGGTAACTATAGCCTCCTCAAGCTTGCAATTAACCAGATAATGGTCAAAATAGAACGCACTCATTACATAATTAACAAGCATAATACCGATGATACAGGGAATTTCCAGTGCCAGGATGCTGCAATGCACATCCCATGGCCAAGAACGTAGTCCATGATTATCATCATCCGGGCACTGCCACTAAAATGTGTAACTCCAAAGAAAGCTGCAATAAATAAAAGGACAGAAAGTCTGGGAATAAGAGTTGGCCAAATGCTTCCATTTATCATATAATCCGAATAGATAAAGCATATAGAAGTCAGAGAAGCCACAATAAGACTCAGCTCAACAATTCCCTGATAGTACTCGCACTTAGACCTGTAGAAATCGGCTTTATCATCAGGGCTCAATGACCTTAATTCCCTCAATAGAGCTGATATAGTTTTTATTCCTTTTATTATTCTCATACTCAACCTATGGACACACTGATATTCTCAGAAAGTCAACTGCCAACCATTATTATTTTATCAAATTATCACAACTTAAAAAAGAGCGAGGAACCCATCCATTCACTGGTCCTCGCTCATATTTTATATATTTGTTTACAATATTTAGTACTGCTGAGCCTTCTCTTCGCCGTTCATTACACGGATAGCACCCTGAGCAAGAGCAAGAAGCTCATCCTCTCCGGGATATACGGTAACAGGGCAGATCCAGTCAACACGCTCTTTAATCTTGTCAGTGATAACCTGGCCGTAAGCAATTCCACCGGTAAGGATGATCTGGTCAACCTTTCCCTTAAGAACTGTAGCGCAGGCACCGATGTTCTTACAGATCTGATAGATGAAAGCTTCACGAATAAGATTAGCCTTCTCGTTGCCTTCCTCACACATCTTGTTAACTTCTCTCATATCGTTGGTTCCAAGATATGCGTTAAGTCCGCCGTAGCCAACGATCTTCTTCTTCATCTCGTCGTAGGTGTACTTTCCTGAGAAGCACATATCTACAAGAGCCTTAGCTGGAATACCGTTTGCTCTCTCAGGTGAGAAAGCGCCATCGCCGTTAAGGGCTGCGTAAACGTCGATCATCTTGCCGTTCTTGTGTACACCTGTCGATGTACCGCCACCCATGTGAACAACAATTACGCTGATCTCGTCATATTTTTTGCCAATTTCTTTAGCATATCTGCGGGCAACAGCCTTCTGGTTAAGCGGATGGTCAATTGAAACTCTCTCGATCTCAGGAACACCTGAAATACGAGCTACAGGCTCCATCTCGTCAACTACAACAGGGTCAACGATGTATGAAGGAACACCAATCTCATCACCTATTTCTCTTGCAAGGATACCACCAAGGTTAGAAGCATGCTGACCCTGAACGCCCTTTCTAAGATCCTCTAAAAGAGCATCAGTACACTCATAAGTGCCGCCGGGTATAGGACGAAGGAGTCCGCCTCTTCCTACGATTACATTAAAGCTCTTGATGTCTATGTTTTCCTTCTTGAGGAAGTCTAAGATGATATTCTTACGAAAGTCCTTCTGATCGATGATGGAAGCATAGGACTCGATCTCCTCTGTGCTGTGGCGGAGGGTCTCTTCCTTTGTAAGAGTCTCATCCTCAAAAATACCAATTTTAGTAGAAGTAGAACCTGGATTGATGATCAAACTTTTAATCATTATTATTCTCCTTTATTATTAGCTGCTACTACAGCTGCAAGTGCGATACTATTAACCTTAACTTCTACAGAGTCTGATCTTGATGTAAGGATAACCGGAGCCTTTGTACCTGTAAGAATGTTACCGTTCTTAACTTTAGCAAGACGAACGATAGTCTTGTAGGTAAGATTTCCTGCATGGATATCAGGGAAAAGAAGGATGTCGGCATCACCAACGATCTTTCTGTCAAGAGCGCCTGCCTTATGCTTTGCAGCCTCAGGATCGATAGCAAGGTCCATGGAAAGAGGTCCGTCTACGATACAGTTCTTGATCTCACCTTCCTCGTTGAGTCTTGTAAGCTCAGCAGCCTCAACAGTTACAGGCATCTTAGGGTTAACAACTTCAACTGCTGCAAGAGGAGCAACCTTAGGGCACTCAACGCCGCAAGCTCTTGCTACGTCAACTGTATACTCAATGATAACTTTTTTATCTTCAAGGGTTGGATAAGGCATGAAAGCAACGTCTGTAAGGAAAAGGAGACGATCAATGCCCGGAATCTCAAATACACATACGTGTGAAAGAGGACGACCTGTACGAAGTCCAACTTCCTTATCAAGTACACTCTTAAGGAAGTCCTTGGATTCAAGGGAGCCCTTCATATAGATATCAGCCTTGCCGTCATGTACAAGCGATACTGCAGTGCGTGCTGCCTCGATTGTATCCTTTACGTCGATGATCTCGTAATCAGCAGGATTCATGGAAAGCTGCGCCATGATCTCCTCGATCTTCTCCTTGTCGCCAACAAGGATTGCCTCAACAATTCCTCTCTCCTTAGCAACCTTAACAGCCTCAAGTACGTGTGAATCCTGGGCTACTGCTACTGACATCTTCTTGGTTGATGCAGTCTTAAGCTTTGCCAGAATATCATCAAAGTTCTTACTCATATCAAAACCTCCAAATCATTATTTCTTATAATGTGTCAAATGATTTTCGCATATGACAAAATTTTAACACTTGCTCTCTAAAAATGCAATCACTGCTGTTGTACAATGACATTCGCTATACTATATTCCGTAATCTCTTTTTCTTAAATATGTATGAGTTCTTGGATAAAATTACAGAAATCCGCACTTGCTGCGGGTTTCGTGAGAACATGATTCAAGAGTCAACCAAGCCCTGCGACGTTAGTCGCCTTCAAATGGCTTGGTTGATACATTCTTGGATTTTATATCC
>JAFPVA010000030.1 GCA_017413105.1 Butyrivibrio sp.
ACATCTTGTGGAACGAGGTTGAGAAGGTGGAGAAAGCCAAGAACGCTCAGCTATGCAGGATGATGAAAGCCTCATTGCCAAATGAATGGACTTATGAACTTGCAGTGGAAGTTGTCAGAAAGTATGTCATGGAGAACTTTGTTTCCAAGGGCATGTGTTGCGACTGGGCAATTCATGATTCAGTCAACAAACACGGCCAGCGGAATCTGCATTTTCATTGTCTTATGACCATGAGATCCATGGATGAAAATGGCAAGTGGCTACCCAAGCAGCGCAAGATCTATATCCTTGATGAGCATGGTAACAAGATCCGTCAGGGCAAGAATTATAAATGCAAGACGGAGCATGTTACTGATTGGGATGACAAAGGCAAAGCTAAGGAGTGGAGAAAGAATCTTAGTGACCTGATCAACCAGACCAATGAAGCTATTGGCGTTGGTGAGAAATGGGAGCACAGGTCTTTCAAAGAGCTTGGTCTTGATATCCTGCCGACCATTCATCTTGGAAGTGAAGCTAATGCGCTGGAGAATAAAGGTATCCATACAGAGCGTGGTGATTATAACCGCAAGGTCATGGAGCTTAGAGGTGTTGCCAAGTATATCAATGTCATGTCAGCGACAATCCACTCAATCAAGGATACTGCTAAGAGACAGGCTGCTACAGTGAAAAATGAAATCACTGAGCTTGTTGATAAGGTTGTGAAACGTCATGGACGCATGCAGCTGCCAATCATAAGCGGTAAATATCTGAGAAAGGTTTCTCATAGAGAGAAGCTTCAGGATCCGGATGTCATGAAAGGCTTTGCGGAGAAAAAAGGTATTACCACTTTTGATGAATTGCAGGCATATATTGATGAGCATGGAGCTGTCTATGACAAACTTGCGTCAGATCATGACAAGGGTACTGCGAGAGTTGATGTTCTTAGCGCCAAGATATCAGCTTGGGAGAGATATAAAGGCTTCATGGAGGTTTATAAAAAAAGCCAGAGCCTTAAAGGTCTAGCTAGGTTGAAGTTTGACAAAGAGAACAGGACAACCCTGGACGCTATGCCCAAGGAATATGAAAGATTCCGAAAGGTAATCCCAAAGGGTGAGAAGATTACTCCTGATGCATGGCGAAAGGAGATAGATAAGATCGTTGATGGACAGGATCCGATTCTGGAAAAAATGGTCGGAGAAGTCTATGATTTGGCTTATGCTGAAGTCCTTGGGTACAACAAAGACAATGAGCAGCGTGAGCATATGAATGAAGTCAAGCAGAAGGAGCGAGAGCAGGAGCACTCACACAAGCCACAGAGAAAGCACAGTTATCAGGAAAGATGATTGTGCTTTTTGTCTTGAGGTCGCAAATTGCGACCTCAAGTATCTCTGTTACAGTTATATTGTGATTTTTCACATATAAAGATTGCATTAAATCAGCTCTTTGATAATTGTATGGCGTGTGGTATGATGCTATTATTAATGCGAGGAGTAACAGATAACAGTATGTCAGAAACAAATATAAAGACTAATGGTCAGAACAATGAAAAGATAGGTAAAATCATAGATGACCTTACACTTTTTGATGATGACCTTATGACTCTTGTGTTTAACAAGAATATTCCTGCAACGGAACTTATTCTGAGAATTATTCTTAAGAGAAATATCAGGGTTACTTCTGTTGAAGCTCAGGAAGAAATGCGCAGCCCTATCGTGGGTGGGAGAGATATTACACTTGATATCCATGCCATTGATGAAAATGGTGAGGAAATCAATGTTGAGGTACAGGGAAGCTCTGAGGGAGCACATGTACGAAGAGCCAGATTCCATAGCGCAGTTTTGGATTCAAGAATGCTCAAGGAAAATGATCCATTCAAGATATTGAAAGACTCTTACGTAATATTTATCTATAAACATGATAAGTTTGGCAAGGGATTGCCGATATATAGAGCGGAAAGAGTTATTTCTGATATTAACGAGCCGCTGAATGATGGATCACATATTGTGTATGTAAATGGTAATTACAAGGGAAATGATGAAATCGGAAAGCTTATGGCTGACTTCCGTTCTACCTCATCAGAAGGTATGAATTTCAAAGAGTTAGCTGATGGGTTACATCATTTCAAAGAGACTGAGGAAGGACGTGATATTATGTGTGAATCAGTAAAGAAATATGCAGAAGATTATAAGACAGAAGATAAGATTATTACAGTTCAGAATCTTATGACAAATATGAAGTGGACATTGGATGAAACATTAAATAATATGGGCGTTTCAGATGAGGATGAGCGTGCCAATATCACCAAGCAGCTTCAGAAGCAGTAAGTAAATACTTTTTGAATACTTAGCAGTAGATCAGTAAAACGGTCTGCTGCTTTTTTTGTGCCATAAAACACGATAATCCGATAAGAACAGTAGAACATACTGTTTATTTCTTTTACGTTAGGAGGTATTTCCATGTGTAAGACAAGCTTTAAAGTGACGGTTTTTTATGATGGCACGAGGACTGCCAAGGAAGTCCTCAATGACGCTATTGCAGCAAAGGTTAGAAGAAAAATTGATAACGATATAGAGATTCCAGAGGGAAAGGACTATAATCAAGATAATACTCAGGAAATAATTTATCCGAGTCTATCTGGATTATGCGGGTAAATGAGTATGAGAATGTCGAATGAACAAATGGAGGAACTCCTTGCACCGACTTACAGAGTGGGTGTGTATTGCAGGCTTTCCAAAGAGGATGATGATATCCGAGAGGGAGAGAGCCAGAGTATATCCCATCAGCGTGAGATCATAGAGGGGTTCTGCAAGAAGAAAGGATGGCGAGTAGAGGACGTCTATACTGATGACGGCTATTCTGGAACAACTTCGAATAGACCGGATCTGCAGAGACTACTAAAGGACATCGAGGACAAAAGAATAAATGTTGTTGTCACCAAGGACTACAGCCGTTTGGGAAGAGATAATCTTTTCACTGAGAACCTGAGAGAGATATGGTTTCCAAAGCATAATTGCCGCTATGTTGCTATCAACGATAACATTGATACCATGTACGAGGATGAGTATGCACCATTCAAGGCGGTTATCAATTCACAGTATTCCAAGGATATTTCCAAGAAGGTTCACTCATCATATATGAATCAGGCTGAAAAAGGCAGATATACAGGTGTGGTGCCACCCTTCGGTTATCTGAAAGACCCAGAGGACACCTACCATCTTGTGATTGATGAGGAAACAGCGCCTTTCGTCAAACAGATATTTGATTGGGCATTGGATGGGCATGGAACAGCTTATATCAAGCGCAGACTTGAAGCTAACAAAGTACCTTGCCCCACATGGTGGAACAGAAAGCGTGGTTTCCGCAATCATTTTACCAAGTGGGAGATCCAGGACCCTGAGAACGGCAAGTATGTTTGGGATGACTCGGTAATTGGCGATATGTTAATAAACCCTGTTTACTATGGTGCAGTAGCATCACAGAAAAAGAACTATAAGTTCAAAGTCGGGGTAATTAACGAGAAAAAGCCTGA
>JAFPVA010000031.1 GCA_017413105.1 Butyrivibrio sp.
GCCCTCTGATCCTTAACGGGCAGTCACCTTACATGATACTTCAGAATCACCCGGAGATATCCCAGTGTGAGAAAACCATCTACAACTACATTGATCAGGGAGCTTTATCTGTCAGTAACCTTGACCTCCCGAAGTTGGTCAAGTACAAACCTCGTAAAGCTCATGCCTCAGAAATCGATGATACCGGCATATTTGAAGGAAGATCCTACAAGGATTATGAGGCATTTATCAAGGAATTCCCTGACACAAAGATAACCGAGATGGATACAGTCATAGGCCCGGAAGGAAGTCATAAGGTGCTCCTTACACTTCACTTCTGCAATGCTGACTTTATGATGGCATATCTGCTTAATTCAAAAGAAGCCATCGGCGTTGAGAATACATTTGATGATATCAATAGAGCTATAGGCACTGAGCTATTCTGCAAAACCATGCCTCTGATCGTCACAGACCGCGGAGGAGAATTCAAGCATCCTGAAGCTCTTGAGTGTGGAATAGATAACGTATTGAGAACAAGCATCTATTACTGTGATCCTATGGCTTCATGGCAGAAGCCTCACTGTGAAAAGAATCATGAATACATCCGCAAGATATGCCCTCAGACAACAACTACCTTCGACAGACTTACCCAGGATGATGTCAATCTCATGATGAGTCACATAAACAGTGCAAACCGTGAAAGTCTTGGAGGGCTCACACCATTTAAACTAGCCAAGATGATGCTTCCTAAAAAGCTCTTAAAACACTTTGGCTTGTGGGAAATACCCTCTGACGAAGTAATCCTCACTCCCGCGCTTTTAAAGGGAAAAATCGAGGTTTAAAGCTCAGAAGCTGTTCCTAGATTCTGAGTCAGAGGCAAATAAAGTAGCCACCTCGCTTCTGCGAGGCTGTGCCCTTGATAGGTACCTGAAGAAACGCTACAATGCTCATTCCGACGATGAAGCTATTGAAGCTGTTCCTGAGTTCCTCATCGTCGGCACCGGCTGCAATGCGTTTCTTCAGGTGCCTGTCAAGGGTGGCGGACGGTGCCAATACATAAATACAAAAGCCACTAAGCATTACAAAATTTGAAAGAAATCTGCGTACGAGACCACCATATGTTCACCACGAGATAAGTGGAATTTAGTCTTGCAGAACCCAATTCCAGTTGTCAGCGACCGCATACTCTTTTTTAATTTTAGTAAATGCATAAGTGGCTAAATTCCACAATAAAGGGTCTGACAAAATATGTCAAACCCTCTAAAAAGCTGAATTTAGTCTTCAGTATGGAATTTACTTTTACATGCGGAATTTAACTTTTCATTCAATCAAAAAACGATAATATTATTTATCTCTCCAGATAATTCTGCCCTTTGTAAGATCATAAGGTGAAAGCTCAAGTGTAACCTTATCACCCGGCAAAATTCTAATAAAATTCTGTCTGAGTTTTCCACTGATATGAGCTAAAACAACATGTCCATTTTCAAGTTCTACCTGGAACATTGTGTTAGGAAGTTTTTCAATTACCTTTCCTTCGATTTCAATAACGTCTGCGTTAGACATTTCTTTCCTCCTTTATCAAGACCTGTATTATAATATCATATTTTTGCATGTATTTTGACATTAAAATTTATTCTAAATGATAGTCAGAATTTCAGGTTCACCATCCGTAATGGCAATTGTATTTTCATAGTGCGCAGC
>JAFPVA010000032.1 GCA_017413105.1 Butyrivibrio sp.
AAAAAAGTCCTTATGGTGGATCTCGATCCGCAAGCAAGTCTCACGATATCCTGCGGCATGGAAAAGGATTATAAAGGATTGAATGTCTGCGGACTCTTTGAACGGACACAGAAAGATCCGTTAGATTGTGCTTATACAGTCGATGCTCTTGACATGGACAATCTTTTTATCATCCCATCAGACATTGACCTTGCAGAGCAGGAAATGAAGCTCATAACACTACCGGCAAGGGAAAAGAAATTAAAGCGTGCGTTGGAGAAGCTCGCACCATATTTTGACTACTGTTTTATAGACTGTCCGCCACAGCTCTCTATTTTGATGATTAACGGACTTGTAGCCGGTGATGAGGTCATTATCCCATGCAAAACAGACTTTCTTGCATATAAGGGGATTAAAGCCCTTTTAAGCACAATAAAAAATGTGCAAACTGATCCAGACATGAACCCCAATCTTAAAATATCCGGAATCATAGCGACCATATACGAACAGCAGGTAAAAGACCAGCACGATGTTTGGGATCTTTTGCATGAGCTGGATGTTCCATTTTTAGGAACAATAAAAAAATCAGCCGATGCTCCAAGAGCAGTATATCAGGGATTGCCGGTTGTAGTCGCTCAAAAGCGTTCAGAAGTCGCCCAGGCATACGCTGAGATATCTTCAAAAATCTCTTGACTTTTATATAACTTTTTATATAATGAATAATAGAAACAGTTATATATAAAAAGGAGTGCAGAACATGAACGGATTTCAATTACAAGCAGACGCATACAGAAAAGCAGCAGAACAGGGCAAAATTACCCAAGAACAGGCAGATAAAGAGTGCAAAGTTTTTGATTTTCTCGCCACTTGTGATGATGAAGATATCTGCAATCTGTTTAACAGCTCCGCATTTAATGAAATTGCAAAGTCATACATGAGATTAGCAGTCCGTGAGCTGGCAGATGAAGGAGTCATTGACGAGGAACAAGCCACAGCAGTACGCAACAGATATTCGCTCCTTTTTGACGAGAAAAGAGCGCAGGAAGTCATTTAACGGAGGTTTATATTATGGCATCACTCAAAGATACAGTAAAAGAACAGCAGACACCGGAAACAAAAACCGTTGCGGATGTATTTAAGAGCAACAAAGAAAAAAACAAGATGATTTCCGCTTATGTAGATATTGACCGCTATGAAAAGTTTAAGGCGATCAATGAAAAACGTGGGATCAGCAACAACAAGATCCTCAATTTGATGATTGCAGACTATGTTTTACAGTATGAAAAGCTACTGAACAATTAAATAACTATTTATATAATATGTTATACCTATAATTGTATAACAAGGATGAAAGAATATGAATGAGGATAGCAAGGCTTACTATGAAAAAGTAAAGCAATCAGAAAAAGAGTGGGTGCAGGATTTTATTGAAAAGCTACCACGACTCCCAAAAAAAGAAAAGGAACAGATGCTTTTACTCGTGCCTGAGATAGAAGTTGATACCATTGGAAAAATCAATGTACTCGTTCAGCAGTCAAAACATATATCCGACAAAAACAAGGATATATTCATGCATCATTTACAATCTGTCGAATGGTTTGACTGGCAACCTGGCGAAACATACAGAACGTTTAACGGACATATTTATGCCCGAATGACACCGCAATGGTTATCTGATGCACTTTTAGAAGCATACTACAAAGAAGCTCCACCGGAAGAAAGAGCGAATTATGAAACACAGAAAGAAATAGATAAACATCCCCGTAAAATATCAAAATTCACACAAGAGCAGTACAACGAATACAGAGCCAAGATATACGAAAAATACTATAAGAAATTTTTACGGGAATGGAAGAAAAAAGAGGAGCAGGAAAACCTCCCGGATTCATCCACAGAAGAACCCGTTTTAGAAGATTTACCCGAACACATTCCCCCTAAAATAGAATTATACGAGGAACAACAAGAGGGCGCATATTACCAATACACCTTTAATCTCGATCAGGACGCAGGAAAAGGAGATAAACCGCTTTATATTGCCGAAAAAGTAGCACCTAAACCACCAAAAGAAAAAGATTTTGGAGATCCTATGGAAAACAGTGAACGCTTACCAGTGCTTAATTTTAGCCGTCAATATATGAATAACACAAAATTAAGCCGTGTACTCACAACTAAACAGATAGATATTACCGAGGACGAGTTTAATCTGAACATCACAGATAAAGTCGTGAATCTTGTCAATATATGGCAAGACGACCACATCACGCTCACCAACACTAATATCACACCATTTGACATGGCAGTAATGGATGCGACTTACACAATAATGCTACAAGGACCGATGCTAATTACTCCGGAATGGATAGTGCGTGTTATGTCCGGCAACGAACGAGTACAGATAACACAAAAGAAAATCAATGCAGTCATGGAAAGCATAAACAAGCTTCAATTTGTCCGCATTAAAGTAGACTGCACCGAAGAATATAACGCTTATCAGCTCCAAAAAGGAAAGAAGCCGGTTAAGTTTTGGGGGTATGAATCATATCTCCTACCAGTAGGAAAGGTAGAAGCTCGATTTGATGCAAATGGTAAGAAAGTTATTGCTTATAAAGTTCTTGAAAAGCCAGCATTATACCGTTATGCAGAAATGAACAAGCAAATCGTTGATGTTCCTGCATATTTACTGGAAACGAGAGAGCATTTTTCAGACACAGATGAAGCAGTTCTTATAAAGAGATATGTTATCAAGCGAGTTGCTCAAATCGTAAAGCGGAACAGTTTGAGCAACAACAAAGTATCATTTTTATGGTTTGATCGCACAGAAAATGAAGAAAGAGGACTTTTCCCTGAACTCGGTTATAAGCCTGACAGCACCCCAGCATGGCGCAAAAAGAAAGCTCGTATTATAGAGATTGTGAAGGGAACATTGGATACACTCGTTGAAGGCAAGGCAATCACAAAATACGAGGACTACCGAGAGGACGGAACAAACAATCCAACATCGCCAATTATCGGTTACAAGATATATTACAACATAAAACAATCATCCCTTCCGACAAAATAACGGAATGAGCTACACTAAAACTGGGTACACGCTAATCTAAAACTGGGTACACGCTACACTAAAACTGGGTACACGCTAATCTAAAAATGGGTACACGTGCCGCCCTAAAAATTGCCGTCAAACGCCCACACAGAGCGAGTTTCAGCAATTTAACATTTTGTAGTGTAAGTTACTGTAAGTAACTGTAAGTAACTGTAACGCTTACTTGCGCTTGCTTTACTTCCGTAAGCAAGCACAGTAAGCTTGAACTACGGTAATAAAGTAATAATTACGGGAATGGAAGAAAAAAGAGGTGTTGACTATGCCAGAGGTATCTCAAAACAGCCAGGCTTTTAAAGCTGCCAATATGAAAACCTACCTGCATGATGTTATGCCGGATGATATGAAAGCGTTTGTTGAGGGCGGCAAGACCAAGACCGGCTATGATAACCTTGATGCAATTACAAACCTTTATCCGGGTTTGTATGTAATAGGTGCAATCTCGTCACTCGGAAAGACAACATTCATACATCAGATGGCGGATCAGCTTGCTAAGAACGGGCAGCCGGTATTGTTCTTTTCATTGGAGCAGTCCACGCTGGAGCTTGCCACAAAGAGCTTATCCCGTATCATGGCTATAAAAGACGAGTCTAACGCTATGACTTCCTTACAGATCAGAAAGAACGGATCCGATCCCCGTGTTGCGGATGCTGTGACCGAGTATGATGCTTACTCCGGCAATTTGACCGTTGTGGAATGTACTTTCAGAGCTACTATTGATGATATAACTAATTATGTAACTAATTATATAAAACAGCGCAATGTATCACCGGTTGTAATTGTCGACTATCTCCAAGTGATACAGACAGCACCAGATAGCCGTATGACAACAAAGGATGCCGTGGATCTCCATGTGCGGAGACTTAAACAGCTCCAATCTGATAACAAGCTCGCCCTGATTGTTATATCTTCGCTGAACAGACAGAACTATCTTACTCAGATAGATTATGAGTCCTTCAAAGAGTCCGGCGGTATCGAATATACCGCAGATGTTGTATGGGGATTGCAGCTCCAAGTCCTGCATGATGAAATTTTTGACTCCCAAGCCAAGATAAATGAGAAACGGCAGAAAGTTCGTGATGCAAAGGCGGCAAATCCGAGAAAAATAGAGCTTGTATGCCTTAAAAACCGTTTCGGAATCAGCTCATATAGTCTCTGTTTTGATTATCTACCGCAGTTTGATCTATTCAAGCCGGATATGTCTAATATTGATATGTCCGCTATGGATGCAGAAGCGGATAAGGACGGTTTTATAACCGTTCCTGACGGATGGGAAAATCCTTTTGAGCAGATGGAATTACCGACTGACCGAAAGAGTTTCTGATTTTTTCTTTCCATCTCCGTAATATTCTTTGAAAGGTGGTGAGCTGGATGCAACATTTCACAACTGAACAGATGCAGAGAGCAAGAAAAACGGATCTCCATGAGTACCTTATGCGGTATCATGCAGACAGTTTTAAGGTTGAGGGCGTGAGCATCCATCCGAGGGATAACGCCAGCTTATCAATCAAGCGTGGCTATTCCGGTTATATGGACTTTGCTACCGGAGATAAAGGAAACAGCGTTGATTTTCTTGTGAAATATATGAACTACGAGCTGGATCAAGCTGTGTTCGCATTATGTGGAGAGTCGGGAGCGGTTCCTTCTGTACAGAAAACAGAAGCTCCGAAAATCGAAAATCTGCCGCCAGTATTTCCGGATCCGGTACAAGGTAGATATAAAAATCTGTATGCTTATCTTCTGAAGCGTGGTATATCTCAGGAGACGATACAGATGCTCATAGATCAGAAGATTCTATATCAAGAAGCAGAACATAACAATATGGTTTTTGCAAATAAAGAACGAGACTGGGGAGAGCTTCGGGGAACTTATGACCAGGGCGAGAAATCTTTTCACGGAGTCATTACTAATTGTCGGCATGATGGTTTTTGGTGGTTTCAGACCGGAGAACATCCGACAGCGGTTTATGTTTGTGAAGCTGCCATTGATGCCATATCGTTATATGAACTTCACCGAAAAGAAGAAAAGAAAGATCCGGTTGTTTATGTGTCAATCGGCGGCGTGATGAAACAGCCGGCCATTGACAGACTGAAACGACATACAAGAGTTATTCTTGCAGTCGATAATGATGAAGCCGGATCCGAGTGCAGAAAAAGAAATGCGGAGCTGGAAAGCATCATCCCAAATCATAAAGACTGGAACGAGGATTTACTGCAAGGGCGGTAAGTCCTTTTTTTCTTTCCATCTCCGTAAATTCTTTTACAGATAACTTTCAGTTGTGGTTTCGTCAGAAGAATAATCTTCTGTTGTGTATTCCGGTTCGGGAGTTGTATTCTTTCTTTCTTCTCGTCCTCTGGTGATCGCTTTTGAAAAATATTGTCCTCTATCTTCCTGCCCTTGCAGATAAGAAATCAGAGTCGGGATATCTTCTTTTTCGATCAGACCGTCATACTCTCCGAGAGATTTTTTAAGAACAGACTCAACAGCTCCACCAATCTCAATCAGTCTTTTGGTTCTCTGTTTTCTTTCATCCGCAGAGCGTTTTTGTTTCAGTGCTTTCTCCTGCGCTTTCAGTTGCTCTATCTTTGTTTGGATATCGTCTATTCTTTCATTATAACTTTTCTTGGATGCCATAACCGCCACACTCCTTTTAAAAAGTTTTCTTTCCATTTCCGTAAACTATTACTCATTCAATATATCAAATTACTTGTAAATAGTCAAGCGGTGTGGTATATTCAATTTAGAAATTCCCGACCGACCGAAGGGAGTAAGGGCGCACTTACATGTGGGCGTAGCCCACATTAGTAAGTTGACCGCAAGCGGTCACCGGTCAAACTGCGCTACGCTTGTTTGCCGGGCGCGTTCCGTCGGCGGCTCAGGGCGTTGCCCTAAGAACCCAGCGAGGGCTTCACCCTCTGCACTCCTGACAAAGTTTCACCTTGACGGAGCGCAAAATATAAAATGCTAAATCGCATTTTGCAATTTGCGGTTTCGGATTTACCGAAACTCTTACGCAGACAGCGGCAAGTTTCACTTGCATGGAGTCCTGCGGACGGCTTGCTAAATCGCCATAATAAATATTACGAAAGGAGCATACGCAATATGGCAATTTATCATTGTTCGATTAAGATAATCAGTCGTGCCGGTGGTCGTTCTGCTGTTGCATCGGCAGCGTATCGTTCCGGTGAAAAGCTCTACAATGAAGAAACCGGACTTACGCATGATTTCACAAATAAGGGCGGAGTCATTATGAGTGAAATCATATTGCCGGAGAACGCACCTGCTGATTATCAGAATCGAGAACTTTTATGGAACGAAGTCCAAAAAGTTGAGTCAAGAAGTGATGCTCGTTTCGCCCGTGAAGTTGAAGTTGCTCTGCCGGTTGAAATGGATCGTGACCAGCAGATTGAATGTGTAAGAAATTACATTCAAGAAAACTTCACTTCAAAAGGAATGATTGCGGACTGGGCGTTGCATGATAAAGGAGATGGAAACCCCCACGCTCATATTATGCTGACCTGCAGAGCATTAAATGAAAATCACGAATGGGATTCAAAGACCAAATCCGTTTTTGCAAATTCCCGTGATAAAGAAGGACGAGCAATATACAATCCGGATCTTCCGTCTTATGATCCGAAAGATAAAGAACATACTGCTCAATATCGCATACCACAGCTTGACGAAAACGGAGAGCAGAAATTCCGTGAGCGTGCTGGTAAGGGCAGAGAAATGTTGTGGGAGCGTGTTAATATTCCATCTAATGACTGGAATGACAGAGCTAATGCTGAAATATGGCGTGAGTCGTGGGCGAGTCATTGTAACCAGTATTTAGATATCGACCATCAGATAGATCACCGGAGCTATGAGCGGCAGGGTTTGGATATTGAACCGACCATCCATGAGGGAGTGACAGCAAGAAAGATTGAAGCTGAAGGGCATATCTCTGAAAGAGTACAGATAAACAGAGAGATTAAAGAGCGTAATTCGTTCCGGTTGCAAATGAAAGAGCTTGCAAGGGAACTCACCGAAGCCATAACGGAGAAAGCGAGGGCTATCTATGAAAGATTTACAGACTTTATTGGACACCGTGGACATTCTGAACAAACAAGAGGAGATGTTGGATATCCTGGAGGAACAACAATCGGAGTTAGAGAGTCTGACGAGAGAGAACGAGAGCTTGAAAGAACAGATAGACGAATTAACGAGCTTAAACGAGATGCTGGCGAAGCAGACAAAGACTTACGGAGCGGCATTGAAGAAATCCAACGCACAGATAGAGACATTGAAGCAACAAATCAAAGACTTAGAGAATTACAAGAACTGACATTAAGAAAGGAGCGTGAGCGTGATGAGCGACTTGAAAAACTCCGAGCAAGACGAGCTGTTGACCATGCTGGAACAGATGCAGGACGAGATAGAAAGCCTGAGATCGGAGAACGAGCAGCTGAGACAGACACCCAGCAGCTCATCCGAGATATCAGAGCTGAAATCTCTGCTGACAGAAGTGCAGAGCGAAAGCAAGAGAAAGTCACAGAAAATATCTCAGCAAGAGCAGACGATTCAGCAGTTAAACGCCAAAATCGAGAGCTTGAACAACAGCGACTTGCAGCTGAGAGAAGCGAAAAGATTAAGTCAAGAAGCATCGACCACGGTTTCAGCCGCTGAAGCTGAAGCTGAGTCAGCAAGGCAGGAGGCCAGCAGGGCAAGGCGTGATGCTGATGCAAAAGTCCGGCAGATGAAAGAAGATCTTTCAGACCGAGAGAAAGCCGCAACGGCAAAAGAAGCCCGTCTGAATGATATAGAAGCTGATATAGAGGGCGAAGTGGGTAAAAGAGTATTGGATCTTGGCACGAAGAAGCTGAATGCCCTCGAAAAGGACTATAAAGCCAAAAATAAGGCTTTAAATGACAAATACGATAAAATGACCGCCGGATATAAAGGACGGTATTATATGGCGTTATATTACGGCATAGTGGTTACTGTCCTTATGGCGGTACTGTCCGAAGTATTCAGAAATGAGGTTGCTGTATTCTTTACTACCTTGTTTGATGGATTATGCACTATCGGTCAGGGGCTTGTTGATCTCGGCGGTTTGGTGGCAAAGCTGGGCGATATGATACCGCAGGAAACCGTGGCTTTTATCGTTCATTGGTTACTGCAAATCATTGTGACTGTCGGAGCTGTTGCCGGATTGATGTTTTTGATTGTGTGGGGCATTTCAAAATTTATAGCGTTTTTCAAAGAACACTATGCAGATGAATTGACTGTTGCCGTAATGCTCATGGCACTTGCAATTATCGTTATCGGTGCGGACTATGTGGCACTGTTGCCCGTTAATCTGATATTGCTTTATATACTGGTGTTTATCGGTTATCTCGTTGTCAGGGCATTCTTAGAATGGGATGATGCAGAAGCAAAGAAAAATCTGCTGGTTAATGTCGGTCTTACAGTCGGAATAATCGTATTGGTATGGATCGGACTTAGGAGCATAGCTCAAAGTCTATCGGAGCTGTCACATTGATTTTTCTTTCCATCATCGTAATATGTGGGGAGCTACACTCCCCACGCCCCTTGTCTACCGCCTTCACCGATAAACCAAAGTGCGGTTTATCGGTGAAGTTGGTGTGATTTATACTCATAACTGTTAAGTATTGATTATGATTTTAAAATACAGTAAAATAGCGGTGTTGGGTGTAATCAAAAGTTATATTCATAAATATGAGGTAAATAGATGGTATATGGATATGCAAGAGTGAGTACGCATGGACAAGCAAAAGATGGCAATAGTCTTGAAGCTCAGTCTCAAGAGCTTAAGAGAGCCGGAGCTGATGAAATATTTTCTGATGCTTTTACCGGGACCAAAACAGACCGCCCTGAGCTGGATCGTCTTATGGTTCAGATGCAGGATGGAGATACTATTATTGTCACAAAGCTGGATAGAATAGCCCGAAACTTAAAGCAGGGTATAGAGCTTATAGATGAGTTGAATGAGCGAGGAATCAAGGTTAATGTCCTTAATATGGGAACGATAGATAATACTTCCACCGGCAAACTGATCCGGAACATCATGCTATCACTTGCAGAGTGGGAGCGTGATATGATTGTCCAGCGTACCCAAGAGGGTAAACAGATAGCGAAGAAAAAGCCCGGTTATCGTGAGGGTAGACCCAAAAAGTATAACAGAGCGCAGACAACTCACGCTCTTGAATTATTAAAAGATCATTCTTACAGTCAGGTGGCAGATATGACTGGCATAAGCAAGGCAACACTTGTAAGAATGAAAAGGGAGACGATTGCATGAAAACAGTTAAGTTTATTGATTTATTTGCTGGTATTGGTGGCATAAGAAAGGGTTTTGAGCTTGCTTGTGAGGAAAGAGGATTAAAAACTCAGTGTGTTTTTACTTCTGAGATCAAGCCTTATGCGGTTGAAGTTCTTTCTCAGAATCATCCTGGCGAAGAAATACATGGTGATATAACACAGATAAATGAAAATGATATTCCTGATTTTGATTTTCTACTTGCAGGATTTCCTTGTCAGGCATTTTCTATGGCTGGCAAAAGGCTTGGTTTTCAAGATACAAGAGGAACTTTGTTTTTTGATGTTGCTCGTATATTAAAGGCAAAGAAACCTAAAGGATTTGTTCTTGAAAATGTCGAAGGGCTTGTAAATCACGATAATGGAAAAACGCTTGAAGTTATTTTGAATACACTTGATGAACTCGGATATCATGTTACTTCTCAGGTGCTTAATGCAAAAGATTTTGGAGTACCGCAGGAAAGAAAACGTATTTACATAGTTGGATCTGACAAAGAGCATCCCGATTTTAGTGAGTTTGAAAAAACACATAAATGCCTGGGCTCCGTTTTAGAACATGGGCTTAAATGCGAAAAATCAAAGTTTATTGATAATTTACTGAAACATTATAAAGTCGAGGAACTTCCCGGTAAATCCATCAAGGATAAAAGAGGTGGAAAAGATAACATTCATTCCTGGGACCTTGAAATAAAAGGCAAAGTCACAAAAAAACAGCGTGACTTGCTTAATAAAATGATGACTGAACGAAGAAAAAAGCAATGGGCTGAACAATATGGCATAGACTGGATGGATGGAATGCCGCTTACCATTGATATGATAAGGACATTTTACGATGATCCGAAGCTTGAGGCAATGTTGGAGGATCTTGTAGAAAAGAGATATCTTGTTAAAGAACATCCCAAAAAGAAACTTAAAGATGGTACAAGGGTGCAGGATGAAACTCTACCTCTTGGTTATAATATCGTAGCTGGTAAAATGAGTTTTCAAGTAAATAAAATACTTGATCCAAAAGCCTATGCTCCAACACTTGTTGCAATGGATATGCAGCATTTATATGTTGCTGACGGAAATGGAATAAGAAAGCTGTCCTTAAGAGAGGGGTTAAGGCTTTTCGGATATCCTGACAACTATAAATTCGACATAGATGAAGCAGATGGATATGATCTCCTTGGGAATACTGTTGTTGTGCCAGTAATTTCAGCAGTATCGGGAAGACTATTAAACATATATGAGGGGGCTTTGGCATGAGATTAACAGCGCAGGAAGTCTATGACAAACTGATAAACGAAGATCAGATTTTACAGCTAAAAGGACAAATTCGCTTTTATTTAGGGGATGTTGATATTGTGGTTAAACAGAGGGATGTTGTAGGAAATATTATTCAGGAATGGTTACAAGGCTGGCTTGATAAAAGGGGAATTGAATATGCGCTAAATGATAATTCTCAGATGCCGCCGGATTTCTTTTTAAACCCGGATGATGAAACAACCGGACTGCTTGAAGTAAAAGCATTTAATAGAAATGCTTCTCCCGGCTTTGATATAGCTGATTTCCGTATGTATGAAGAAGAAATACAGAAAAAGCCGTATATGCTCCATGTTGATTATCTTATTTTTGGATATGATATGAGCGATGATGGAGTTGTTACAATTAAGGATCTTTGGCTAAAGAAAGTATGGGAGATTACCAGAGCTATGAATGACTGGCCCATAAATCTCCAAGTAAAGAAGAATGTTGTTCAGAAAATTCGCCCTGGAGTTTGGTATACAGAAAAAGGACGCATCATGTTTGAAAGCATGGAAGATTTTATTGCTGCCATAGATCAAACAGTATGGCAGAACCCAGCAACACGCAGAGACTCCGGCACATGGATGGCAAGATTTTTAAGGTACTACGAAGAATTTTATAAAATCAAATTAAATGTTCCGAGGTGGGATGACATTAAAGATAAATACCAAGGACAATAAGTTCGATAGCAGGAAATGGAAATTTCCTGCTATTATTTTGCCATTGACTTTTATATAACTTTTTATATAATAATAAATAGAAACAGTTATATAGCCATGAAAGGAGCAATAACTAATGAAAACCATCGTACTCACCAATCAGAAAGGCGGCGTTGCCAAGACCACGACAACATATAATCTCGCCACATTAAAAGCCCAAGAAGGTAAAAAAGTCCTTATGGTGGATCTCGATCCGCAAGCAAGTCTCACGATATCCTGCGGCATGGAAAAGGATTATAAAGGATTGAATGTCTGCGGACTCTTTGAACGGACACAGAAAGATCCGTTAGATTGTGCTTATACAGTC